>NZ_OOGT01000116.1 GCF_900323515.1 Acinetobacter stercoris
TTATTTATGTTGTGCTTTAGTCTAAAAATAATCTCGAAAAATATAAAGAATATTATTATTTGAGAAAATTATTATTTAATGTTTAAAATTTAAATGATTAGTAAGTCTTTTGTTGCTTTAAAAATAAATAATGGTTGTTTATTTTGTTGTAAATGATTCTTATTTGAGGTTTTTTTTAAGTAATTGCTGATTTTCATCGTTTGTATTTTGATATGGCACGTTTTATAATTCAGTGTCGTTTTAAGTTTAGGCATTAGATTGCCTGACAATGCCAGCTTTCCTTCGAATTAATTCCAACAAACTCCAGCTGGAGTTTTTACTTACAGGATGCCCGCTGTGAAAAGCAACAGACCTGTCAATTTGTCCATGGGTCAGGTGTTAGCGGTAAATTTACGCTCACCCGTGGCTATTGCATCAATTCTACACCGTCTTTCAGGTGTAATCGTATTTCTATTGGTACCAGTTCTTTTATGGATCTTAGATAAGTCTTTATCTTCACCAGAAGGATTTGATTACGTTAAAAACGTAGTATTCGGTAATTTACTTGTACGCTTCATTGTATGGGTATTTGTAGCCGGTTTAATCTACCACTTTATTAATGGTATTAAACACTTACTAGCAGACCTTGGGTTCAATGAAGAACTTCAAAGTGGTCGCGTGGCAGCTACAATTGCATTGATCTTATCTGCGGTTGGTATTATCGCAGCCTTTGTATGGATTATGTTCTAATGAAAAGTGCTACAGGATTAACAGGATCAGGTTCTCGCGATTGGTATATCCAGCGTGTTAGTGCAGTTGTGTTGGCTGTATATACCGTTGTGGTGTTCGGTTGGATTCTCTGTAATGGTGGATTTGACTTTGAACAATGGAGAGGCTTTATGATGACTCTGCCAATGAAAGTATTTTCATTATTGGCAGTCTTATCGCTAGTCGCACACGCATGGATTGGCATGTGGCAGGTGTTTACTGATTATGTAACTACTCGTCAAATGGGTCCTTCAGCTTCAGGTTTACGCCTAGTGCTAACTTCTGCAGTAATCATTGCAGTATTTGCGTATGCAATCTGGGCTATCCAGATTTTTTGGGCGAATTGATAGGAAGATATCATGGGCGCTTTAACCCCTAAAGAAGATTATACAAATATTCAAAACCTCAGCTTCGATACCGTTATCGTTGGTGGTGGTGGTTCTGGTATGCGTGCTGCTTATCAACTTGCTCAAGCCGGTTTGAAAGTTGCTGTTCTTACTAAAGTATTTCCAACGCGTTCACATACTGTTGCTGCACAAGGCGGTATCGGTGCATCTCTTGGTAATATGCAAGAAGATAACTGGCACTACCACTTTTATGACACAGTAAAAGGTTCTGACTGGTTAGGTGACCAGGATGCAATCGAGTTTATGTGCCGTGAAGCACCTAAAGTTGTTTATGAGCTAGAACACTTAGGTATGCCATTTGACCGTAACGCTGATGGTACGATTTACCAACGTCCGTTTGGTGGTCACTCTGCAAATTATGGTGAAAAACCTGTTCCACGTGCATGTGCTGCTGCCGACCGTACTGGTCATGCACTTCTTCACACGCTTTATCAAAGCAACGTGAAAATGGGTACCCAGTTTTTTGTTGAATGGATTGCTTTAGATCTTATTCGTAATGAAGCAGGTGATGTGCTAGGTGTTACTGCGATTGATCAGGAAACTGGTAATATCGCCGTATTCCAGGCTAAAGCAACATTGTTCGCTACTGGTGGTGCTGGCCGTGTTTACCGTGCATCTACAAATGCTTATATCAATACTGGTGACGGTCTTGGTATGGCAGCACGTTCTGGTATTCCATTACAAGATATGGAGTTCTGGCAATTCCACCCTACAGGTGTGGCGGGTGCAGGTGTACTTCTTACTGAAGGTTGTCGTGGTGAAGGCGCAATCCTTCGTAACAAAGACGGCGAACCATTCATGGAACGTTATGCACCAACTTTAAAAGACTTGGCGCCGCGTGACTTCGTATCACGTTCTATGGACCAGGAAATTAAAGAAGGTCGTGGTTGTGGTCCTAAAGGTGATTATATTCTTCTGGATATGACACATTTAGGTGCGGATACAATCATGAAGCGCTTGCCATCTGTATTTGAAATTGGTAAGAAATTCGCAAACGTTGATATTACAAAAGAACCAATTCCTGTGGTTCCCACAATCCATTATCAGATGGGTGGTATTCCTACCAATATCCATGGTCAGGTTGTTGTTCCAGAAGTTGATACCAACGAAGTCGATTTTTATGCTGGTTATGATAAGGATACTAAAACTTATAAAACCAACAGTACTCGTAACTATGTTAAACCTGTTAAAGGTTTCTATGCGATCGGCGAATGCTCTTGTGTATCAGTGCATGGTGCGAACCGTTTAGGTACGAATTCACTTCTTGACTTGGTTGTATTTGGTAAAGCTGCTGGTGAACACATTATTGATTATGTGACTAAACACCATGGTGATGATTATCAACCACTTCCAACAAATGTTCTTGAAAACACTTTAAGACGTGTGCGTCATCTAGATGAGTCTACATCAGGTGAAAATGCACAAGATGTTGCTGATGCAATTCGTGATATCGTTCAAGACCATGCAGGTGTATTCCGTACTCAAGCATTACTTGACGAAGGTGTTAAACAGATCCTTGCACTTGAACCACGTGTTCGCAACATTCATTTGAAGGATAAATCTAAAGTATTTAACACAGCACGTGTTGAAGCATTAGAGGTTGAAAACTTATATGAAGTTGCTAAAGCAACATTGATCTCGGCTGCTGCACGTAAAGAATGCCGTGGTGCACATACCGTTGTCGATTATGAATTACCACCAGATGATCCTCACTATTCATATGGCCGTCGCGATGATGAATGGATGAAGCATACATTATGGTATTCAGTAGACAATCACTTGGAATATAAACCAGTTCGTTTTGATCCATTGACTGTTGAAGCAATCGAACCTAAACCACGTACATTCTAATCGGGAGTATAAAGATGAGTAGAGGTACTCGTACATTCGAAATCTACCGCTATGATCCTGATAAGGATAAAGCGCCGTACATGCAAACTTATAAGTTGGAGCTTACAGACAAGCATCGTATGTTGCTTGATGCATTGCTTGCACTTAAGGTTCAGGATGAATCATTAACATTCCGTCGTTCTTGCCGTGAAGGTATTTGTGGTTCTGATGGTGTGAACATTAATGGTAAAAACGGTTTGGCATGTCTTCAGAACCTGAATGACTTACCTGAAAAAATTGTTATTCGTCCATTACCTGGTTTGCCAGTGATTAAGGATTTGGTTGTTGATATGAACCAGTTCTATGATCAGTATGACAAAATTCATCCATTCTTGATTAATAATCAGCCAGCTCCGCCTAAAGAGCGTTTACAGTCTCCAGAAGAGCGTGAGCATTTGAATGGTTTATATGAATGTATTCTTTGCGCATGTTGTTCAACTTCATGTCCGTCATTCTGGTGGAACCCTGATAAATTCTTGGGTCCTTCAGCATTGTTGAATGCATATCGTTTTATTATTGATTCGCGTGATACCGCAACTCAAGAGCGTTTGGCTCGTCTTGACGATCCATTCTCACTTTTCCGTTGTAAAGGTATTATGAACTGTGTATCAGTATGTCCTAAAGGTCTGAACCCGACTAAAGCTATTGGTCATATCCGTAGTATGTTGCTTGACCAGGCAGGTTAATATCTAAGAAAAAACGCACATCAAAAGATGTGCGTTTTTTTTATTGTTTAAAAATTGATAATACAGATAACTAAATTAGAGTTTTAATACTTTACAGGCTATAATAACAGTAAAATATGAGTGTGTATTTCGCCAATTTATAAAGGGTATGTGTCAAAAAAATCAATAGCAATCAGAGTTCATGTTAGGATTTATGAAACTTATATGTCTTAAAAAGTTGGCTTTTGCATACATATTTTCAACATATGAGAAGCCCATATAAGTTTATAAATAAATATATATAGAATCGTTTTAGAAAAACTAAATCGTGTCTTTATTTTTTCTAAGTCGATTTGCAAAAAATTGCTCGGTTTCGCCGAGTATTTAGTGAGTGGTGATGCCATTGAGGGCGTTATAATTCATTAACGCATTAGCGTGATTGCTAATGCATATTAACGCCCGTGGTTTTAAGCCTGATGGGTGAATGTCAATTTACCAATTTGGCATTATCAATCATGGGTATGCTTAAAAAGCATCCCGTAATGTTTTTGCAATAGGAAATGGGTCCACAAATGCAAGAAGTTGCTGACGCACTGCGTCTTGACACTGAACTTTCCGCTGATAGTGCAGCGTATATTGAAGAGCTTTACGAGCAGTACCTATCTTCTCCAACCTCAGTAGGTGAGGACTGGCGCGAATATTTCGATAAATTCCCTAAAGGTGATCAACCACACGGTAATATTCGCGAACAGTTCCTGTTATTGGGGCGCAATTCGAACCGCGTTCAGCCTGTCGTACAAAGTGAAGTAAGTACAGAGCATGAGCGTCGTCAAATTGGCGTATTGCAACTAATCGCAGCATATCGTAACCGTGGTCATCAAAAAGCAAATCTTGATCCACTTGGTCTGGCTAAACGCGAAGATGTTCCAGACCTAGATTTAAGTTCTCACGGTTTAACAAAGTCTGACTTAGACACTGTATTTAATACAGGTAATCTTGCAATCGGTAAAACAGAAACGACTCTAGGCGAAATGGTTAATGCGATGGAAGCTACATATTGTGCTTCTATTGGTGTTGAGTATATGCATATTGTTGACACTGTTGAAAAACGTTGGATTCAACAACGTTTAGAAGGTGCTCGTGGTCAATTTGGTTTTTCACCTGAACAGAAAAAACATCTTTTAGAGCGTTTAACTGCAGCCGAAGGTTTAGAAAAATACCTTGGTAATAAATATGTAGGTGCTAAGCGTTTTGGTGTTGAGGGTGGTGAATCTTTCATTCCAATGGTTAACGAACTGATCCAGCGTGCAGGTTCTGTAGGTTGTAAGGAAGTTGTTATCGGGATGCCACACCGTGGTCGTTTGAACTTACTTGTCAATATTATGGGGAAAAACCCAGCTGACTTGTTTGGTGAGTTTGAAGGTAAATCTTTAAATAAAAAAGGTTCTGGTGACGTTAAGTACCACCAAGGTTTTTCTTCAAATGTGATGACTCCAGGTGGTGAAGTCCATTTGGCATTAGCGTTTAACCCATCACACTTAGAAATCGTTGGACCTGTAGTTGAAGGTTCTGTTCGTGCTCGTCAAGTCCGTCGTAAGGACATTGGCGGTGATGATGTATTGCCGATTATTGTTCATGGTGATGCAGCATTTGCTGGACAAGGTGTTAACCAAGAAACTTTCCAGATGTCACAAACTCGTGGTTACACAGTAGGCGGTACAGTTCATATTGTGGTCAATAACCAGGTGGGCTTTACAACATCAGATCCACGTGATGCACGTTCAACTGAATATTGTACTGATATCGCAAAAATGGTTCAGGCACCAGTTTTCCATGTAAATGGTGATGACCCTGAAGCGGTTTTATTTGTTTCACAACTGGCACATGATTTCCGTCATACATTCCGTAAAGATGTTGTGATTGATATGTTCTGTTATCGCCGTCGTGGTCATAACGAAGCAGATGAGCCAGCTGCGACTCAGCCTATCATGTATCAGGTGATTAACAAAAAAGCGACTACACGTACGCTTTATGCTGATAAATTGGTTCAAGAAAATATTATTGACCGTGCTTCAGCAGATCAAATGGTTGAAGGTTATCGCTCTGATCTAGAAGCAGGCAAACATGTTGCAAATGCATTAGTGTTAGAACCAAATACTAAAATGTTTGTCGACTGGAAGCCTTACTTAGGTCATGATTATACAGATGAATGGGATACAACTTTCCCAATTGAACGCTTAAAAGAATTAGGCGAAGGCATGCGTAAACTTCCTGAAGGTTTCGTAATGCAACGTCAGGTTGCGAAAGTAATCGACGAACGTTTGAAAATGCAAACAGGCGAGCAACCTCTTAACTGGGGTGCTGCCGAGACACTTGCTTATGCAACATTGCTGGATGAGGGTTACCTTGTTCGATTAACTGGTGAAGACGTTGGTCGTGGTACGTTCTCACACCGTCATGCAAAATTACATAACCAGGCTGATGGTTCTGTTTATATTCCGCTTTGCCATGTAAAAGAAAATCAACCACGTGTTGCGATTTATGACTCATTATTGTCAGAATTGGCTGTGCTTGCATTTGAATATGGTTATGCAACAACATTACCGAAAAGCTTGATTATCTGGGAAGCTCAATTTGGTGACTTTGCAAACTGTGCCCAAATGGTGATTGACCAGTTTATTGCTTCTGGTGAAACAAAATGGGAACGTGTTTGTGGCCTGACTATGCTTTTACCACATGGTTTTGAAGGTCAGGGGCCAGAGCATTCATCTGCACGTTTAGAGCGTTATTTACAGCTTTGTGCAGAAGAAAATATGCAAGTGATTACGCCAACTACACCTGCACAGATTTATCATGTTTTACGTCGTCAAGCGATTCGCCCAATCCGTAAACCGTTGATTGTAATGTCACCTAAGTCATTACTTCGTCATAAACTTGCAGTATCAAATCTAGATGAACTTGCAACTGGTACATTCCAAACTGTGATTGATGAAATTGATCAAATCAACAAAGCGGATGTTACACGTTTAGTGATTTGTGGTGGTAAGGTTTATTACGATTTACTTGAAAAACGTCGTGAATTAGCGTTGAACAACATTGCGATTGTTCGTGTTGAACAATTGTATCCGTATCCGGAACAACGTATTGCGGAAGTTCTTGCTTCATATCCAAATGTGACTGAATTGGTTTGGGCTCAAGAAGAACCTAAGAACCAAGGTGCTTGGTTATTCATTGCTCCACATATTTATGAAGATGTGATCAAATCTGGCAAACAAATTAAAATTAGCTACGCAGGCCGTCCAGCTTCTGCTGCCCCAGCTTGTGGCTCACCATACTTGCATGCAAAACAACAAGCTCAGCTCGTAAATGACGCTTTAGCGATCGTGGCTGATCAATCAGGAGAAACTAAATAATGGCAACCGAAATTAAAGCACCGGTATTTCCAGAGTCAGTTGCTGACGGGACAATTGCAACTTGGCACAAACAAGTTGGCGAAGCTGTTTCGCGTGACGAAGTCATCTGTGATATCGAAACAGATAAAGTAGTTTTGGAAGTTGTTGCTCCTGCTGATGGTAGTTTATCTGCAATTATTAAAAATGAAGGTGATACTGTCCTTTCAAATGAAGTAATTGCTCAGTTTGAAGAAGGTGCTGTATCAGGTGCTGCTCAAACCCAAGCTGTTCAATCAGAAGAAAAGGTTGAACAAGCAGCAGCTCAAACTCAGGCAGGTAATGCACCTGTTGTTGAACGTGCTCAATCTGTTTCTGATCAAGCTCCAGCTGTTCGTAAAGCTTTGTCTGAAACAGGTATAGCTGCTTCTGATGTAGAAGGTACGGGTCGTGGTGGTCGTATCACTAAAGAAGATGTTGCAAATCATCAGGCTAAGCCAGCTGCTTCTGCTACACCATTAAGCGTAGCAGTAGGTGAGCGTGTTGAAAAACGTGTACCAATGACTCGTTTACGTAAACGTGTTGCTGAACGTCTTCTTTCTGCTACACAAAGTACTGCAATGCTCACTACTTTTAACGAAGTGAACATGAAGCCAGTAATGGAAATGCGTAAGCAATATAAAGATGCATTTGAAAAACGTCATGGTGCTCGTTTAGGCTTTATGTCTTTCTTTGTAAAAGCATGTACAGAAGCGCTTAAACGTTATCCAGCTGTAAATGCTTCTATCGATGGTGACGATATTGTATATCATGGTTTCTATGACATCGGTGTAGCAGTATCTTCTGAGCGTGGGCTCGTTGTACCAGTATTACGTGATACTGATCGTATGAACTATGCTGAAGTTGAAAATGGTATCCGTGATTATGCTGCGAAAGCCCGTGACGGTAAACTTTCTATCGAAGAAATGACTGGTGGTACTTTCACGATTACTAACGGTGGTACTTTCGGTTCATTGCTTTCTACTCCGATCTTGAATCCGCCTCAAACTGCAATCTTGGGTATGCATAAAATCCAAGAGCGTCCTATGGCTGTAAATGGTCAAGTTGAAATCTTACCAATGATGTATTTAGCACTTTCTTATGACCATCGTATGATTGATGGTAAAGAAGCTGTAGGCTTCTTGGTAACAGTTAAAGAGTTGCTCGAAGAGCCAGCTAAACTCATTCTTGATCTTTAATCAATAGACCATCAATAAGTAAAATTACCAGAATAGAGTAATCTTCTATTCTGGTTCATGGAGATAAAAATGTCTCAACAGTTTGATCTAGTTGTGATTGGCGGTGGACCAGGTGGTTATGAAGCAGCAATTCGTGCTGCACAACTTGGTTTCAAAGTTGCTTGTATTGAAAAACGCGTTCATAAAGGTAAACCATCTTTAGGTGGTACATGCTTAAACGTAGGTTGTATTCCTTCTAAAGCACTTCTTGATTCATCTCATCATTATGAAGATACTCTTCATGGTTTAGATGTGCATGGTATTTCAGTTGATAATGTTCAACTTGATCTTCAGAAGCTTCTTGCTCGTAAAGACAAAGTTGTAGATAACTTGACTGGTGGTGTTGCACAATTGCTTAAAGGCAATGGCATTGAATGGTTACAAGGTACTGGTAAATTACTTGCTGGTAAAAAAGTTGAATTTACACCTTTAGAAGGTGGTGAAGTTCAAGTTTTAGAACCTAAATATGTGATCCTTGCATCTGGTTCTGTTCCTGTAAATATTCCTGTTGCTGCTGTTGATGAAGACCTTATCGTTGACTCTACTGGCGCACTTGAGTTCCAGGAAGTACCTAAACGTTTAGGTGTGATCGGTGCAGGTGTTATTGGTCTTGAACTTGGTTCGGTTTGGCGTCGTTTAGGTGCTGAAGTTGTTGTATTTGAAGCTTTAGACACATTCTTGCCAATGGCGGATAAAGGTCTTGCCAAGGAATATCAAAAAATCTTGACTAAACAAGGTTTGGATATTCGTATCGGTGCTAAAGTTTCTGGTACAGAAATTAATAGTCGTGAAGTTACCGTTAAATATAACCAGGCTGGTGAAGATAAAACCCAAACTTTTGATAAATTGATCGTTTGTGTTGGTCGTAAGCCATATGCTGAAGGTTTATTGAGCGAAGATTCAGGCATTAAATTGACTGAACGTGGTTTTGTTGAAGTAAATGATCAATGCTTAACATCTGTTGAAGGTGTTTATGCAATTGGTGACTTGGTTCGTGGTCCAATGCTTGCGCACAAAGCAATGGAAGAGGGTGTAATGGCTGTTGAGCGTATTCATGGTCATGCTGCTCAAGTGAACTATGACACCATCATTTCTGTGATCTACACGCATCCAGAAGCGGCTTGGGTTGGTTTAACTGAAGAACAAGCTGTAGCAAAAGGTCATGAAGTTAAAACAGGTCAATTCCCATTTGCTGTAAATGGTCGTGCTTTAGCTGCTAACGAAGCTGCTGGTTTCGTTAAATTTGTTGCCGATGCTAAAACAGATCGTTTATTGGGTATGCACATCATTGGTCCTGGTGCTTCTGATATCGTTCACCAAGGTATGATTGCCCTTGAGTTTGTATCTTCTGTTGAAGACTTGCAATTGATGACTTTCGGTCACCCAACTTATTCAGAAGTTGTTCATGAAGCTGCTCTTGCCGTTGATGGCCGTGCAATTCATGCGATCCAACGTAAACGTAAATAAATATTGAAATGAGCGGTTTAGACCGCTCTTTTTTCATCGAGATGGTTGTTTTTATTTGAATAATCATCTAAATATAAAGATAAAGATTTTTAAGAAATGCCAATACTTACTGTGATGGATGTGTATTTATTGGCAGGTTATAACAACGCGACAAGTAGTAAAAGGTAATTAAATGAATTTACACGAGTATCAGTCTAAAGCTTTGCTAAAAAAATACGGAATGCCTGTCCAAGAAGGTATTCTGATTCATACTCCTAAAGAAGCTTCAGCAGCATTTGAGAAAATAGGTGGCAAGTTTGCTGTCATGAAAGCCCAAGTGCATGCAGGTGGTCGTGGTAAAGCAGGTGGTGTGAAAGTTGTAAAATCGAAAGATGAAGCAGCAGAATATGCAAAAGCGATGTTAGGCACACGTTTAGTGACATATCAAACAGATGCAAATGGTCAGCCAGTAAATAGTATTCTTGTTTGCGAAGATGTATATCCTGTAGAGCGCGAACTGTATTTAGGTGCAGTGGTAGACCGTTCAACTCGTCGAGTTACTTTTATGGCATCAACAGAAGGTGGTGTCGAAATTGAAAAAGTAGCTGAAGAAACCCCAGAAAAAATCTTCAAGATTACAGTTGATCCATTAGTTGGATTAGAGCCATTTCAGGCACGTGATGTTGCGTTCCAGTTAGGTTTAAAAGATAAACAAATTAATCAATTCGTTCAGTTAATGACTGGCGCATACCGTGCTTTTGTTGAAAATGATTTTGCATTATTTGAGATTAATCCACTTTCTGTTCGTGAAAATGGTGAAATTCTTTGTGTAGATGCGAAAGTATCAATCGATTCAAATGCACTCTATCGTCAACCGCAACTGGCTGAAATTCGCGATAAATCACAAGAAAATGAACGTGAGTTACGTGCATCTGAATTTGATCTTAACTATGTTGCTTTAGAAGGTAACATCGGTTGTATGGTCAATGGTGCTGGTCTTGCTATGGCGACTATGGACATCATCAAGTTATATGGTGGTCAACCAGCAAACTTCCTGGATGTTGGTGGTGGTGCTACCAAGGAACGTGTGATTGAGGCGTTTAAAATCATTTTGGCAGACGATTCTGTACAAGCGGTATTGATTAATATTTTTGGTGGTATCGTACGTTGTGACATGATCGCTGAAGCGATTATTGCAGCAGTTCAAGAAGTAAATGTTACTGTTCCAGTGGTGGTCCGTTTAGAAGGGAACAATGCTGAGTTAGGTGCAAAACTACTTGATGAATCAGGTTTGAAATTGATTTCTGCAAGCGGTTTAGCTGATGCTGCAGAAAAAGTTGTTGCTGCGGTAAAAGCGTAAGGAGTATCAATAATGAGCGTATTAGTAAATAAAGACACAAAAGTATTGGTACAAGGCTTTACAGGTAAAAATGGTACTTTCCATTCAGAGCAGTCAATTGCTTATGGTACAAAAGTTGTTGGTGGTGTAACTCCAGGTAAGGGTGGCCAAACTCATATTGGTTTACCAGTATTTAATACCATGCGTGAAGCAGTTAAAGAAACGGGCGCAAACGCAACTTCAATTTATGTTCCAGCACCATATGTGCTTGATTCAATTGTAGAAGCAGTTGACTCTGGTATTGAACTGATTGTTGTGATCACTGAAGGTGTTCCGACACTGGATATGTTAAAAGCGAAACGTTATCTTGAAACTAATGGTAATGGTACACGCTTAATCGGTCCAAACTGTCCAGGTATCATTACTCCAGGTGAATGTAAGATTGGTATCATGCCAGGTCATATCCACCAGGCAGGTAAAATTGGTGTGATTTCACGTTCTGGTACATTGACATATGAAGCTGTTGCCCAAACAACCAAGCTTGGCTTAGGTCAGTCTACATGTATTGGTATTGGTGGTGACCCGATTCCAGGTATGAACCAGATTGATTGTTTGAAACTGTTCCAGGAAGATCCACAAACTGAAGCAATTATCATGATTGGTGAAATCGGTGGTACTGCGGAAGAGGAAGCAGCAGAGTATATTAAATCGAATGTAACTAAGCCTGTAGTAGGTTATATCGCTGGTGTAACTGCTCCTAAAGGTAAACGCATGGGACATGCTGGTGCAATTATTTCTGGTGGTAAAGGTACTGCTGAAGAAAAGTTTGCGGCATTTGAAAAAGCTGGTATGGCTTATACACGTAGCCCAGCTGAGCTTGGTTCGACTATGCTTCAGTTATTAAAAGAAAAAGGTTTAGCATAATTGTTTAAATCTGTTTAGTGAAATCAACATGAAAAGACGTACTTCGGTTCGTCTTTTTTTATGAGAAACATAAAATATTTCTGGGTTTAAAGTTGATGGATGTACAAATAATCAAAAAACTAAATATTGGGAAGCTGTAATATATAG
>NZ_OOGT01000381.1 GCF_900323515.1 Acinetobacter stercoris
GAATTAAAGAGGGGAATAAATTATCCCTGTTTGTAAAGTTTAGTATTATGGCTATTCTTCATCATTATGAAATATTTCTATCTAATTTATTCGTGAGAAATAAGCTGTATTTCTACATCATACTTTCTAAAATCTTCAATTATTTGCTTTAAAAAATTTTGTGATATTTCATTACTTAGTGGTAAAGAAATCATTTTATTATTTGAATGATCAAAACATTCGATTGAGTTAATATGCCAGATAGGAGCTTGATCTGATTGGGAAATTATAATTTTTCGGATTTGTAGTTCTTGTGAATGCTGAAGTGGTAACACACTGGTAATAGCCAGTTGTATCGAAGCGTTTTTATCTTGGGAGTCCAGAAAAGTGATAACCCAGTGACCAATTTTTCCAAGTTGAGTTGGGTTATCTATAGGGTCAAATTTAAAGGCAAAAATAGGATTCATGTTTATTTGCTTTATTAAGGAGAGCGTATGTATTTATAAGGTGTGACATCAAAAGAGAGGATCAATAAAAGGTCTAAAAGAGAGAAGAAAATAATTGAGTGTTAAGCTTGTTTATAGTTTAATTTATTGAAAATATTGATTAAAAATAATTTCAAATAAGATGCATTAATGCTTAATTAAACGAAAAAAAGACTAAAAGTATTTGTAGATATAAAGAGTAAGTCTACATCCGGCTTACTCCTTGGAATAGCGTAAGAAATATTAGTGTATGTTTATAATGTCTGAATGTTGGCATTCTCAAGTGCTTTACGCAGATAAGGATCAAGGTCTTCTTGGCGAAGTAGCCACTGTATATAGTCAGCAGGGAGTTCGTGTATCGCTGTACCTCTGTGTTTGCCGAAATTGATTGTTCTAGGGATTCTTGCATCTTCAGAAGCTTCATATAATTCTTCAATCGTTTGAATTTTTAAATGATAAAGGATGTGCATCAGGATATTGGCAGTGAGGATAATGTCAGCATCAGCACGATGAGCACCTTTTAACATGTTACGTGCTTTTTCACTTCCTTTACTTATCATATAAATAAGTGCTGAAATATTATGCGCTTCCGTATCTGGCCAGACCAATCTTGAGAGTGCTAATGTACAGATGGCTTTAATTTTTGAGGTATCTACACCACATTGCTCAATTGCCCGAATATCATAGTCAATATTATGACCAATGATATAGGTTGTTTCTGAAGGTAATTCAAACGTTGAGAAGTTTGGCTTATCTTGAATATCTGATTCCAGGATATGATGTACAGCCATAGAAGCATAGGAAATTTTTTCATTTCCAATACTATAAAGTTGGTCAAAAATCTTTTCCCGTTCCAGACTTAATTTGCCTTGTAAAATCTGAATTGGAGCATATGCAATTTCAATTGGATAACCATTGAGAGTATGTGTTTCAGTGTCCAGAATGATGGCTTGCATATTGACCTTTCCAAATTTTTTCTAAGTATATAACACAATATAAAGATGATCGCATTTGCTGGAAAATTCAAAAAAGATTTATTTTTTGAATGTTTAAAAT
>NZ_OOGT01000113.1 GCF_900323515.1 Acinetobacter stercoris
AAGTAAATACTGTGTAATTAAAAAATCACAGTCGATCATTTTTTTAAATGTTATAATTGCATCAAATATTTTTGATTTATCATGAGCATGAGTGTTGATTTACGTCCTGAATTTTGGAAAAAGTATAAGCTTGATGAACTGACAACATCGGAATGGGAAGCATTATGTGATGGTTGTGGTTTGTGTTGTCTGGTCAAGCTCGAAGATGAAGATACACATGAAATTGCCTATACCAGAGTTTCTTGTAAATTGTTGGATTGTCAGACGGCACAATGTTCTGATTATCATGATCGTTTAAAATATGTTCCTGATTGTGTTCAGTTAACACCCGAAAAATTACAGAATATCCGGTGGTTACCATCAAGTTGTGCTTATCGGCGTGTAAATGAAGGAAAAAATTTACCTTCATGGCATTATTTAAATACAGGCTCTAGAAAAAGTGTTATGAAAGCCAAGAAATCAGCAGCAGGGCGTTGTATATCGGAAACTGAAATCAATGAAGAAGATATTGATGAATATATTGTGCGTTGGGTGAGATGATTTATCATCATTTATTGATGAGATAAAACTATTAAAAAATGAAATGCATTTGTATATAGTAATATATTTGTTGAGGATATGAATTAAATATTGATAATGATTATCAATTAATAATATGATTTAAAGTTACCTATTAATATATCTATACACATGTTTAAATCCTCATGTTTAATAAAAAAGCCAGTTTATCGAATATTGGCATTAAGTCTGTACTGCTGTTTAAGTATGCAAGCCTACGCTAAACCTGATATCCAGCCATTAGGGGAAAATATTGCCGATCAGGGCTCGCAGTTTTACCAGTTTCAGATTAAAGAGTTTCAGTCCGAAGATAAAAACAGAACGTATAGAGTCTGGCTTGGAATTCCAAAAAATAAACAATCTGTTCAAGCCTTACCTTCGGTTTTCATGCTGGATGGTAATTCAGTTATGGATAGACTAAATGAGCCATTCCTTAAACATTTAAATAAAAGTTCATCACCAGTTTTGGTTGCGATAGGTTATAAAAGCAATCTTCCATTTGAAACAAAATCCCGCTCTCTGGATTACACACCTGCTGATGAATCAGGTAAACCTAAAGCCGATCCTCGTAATCCTGAGCGTTTAAGCGGTGGAAGTCAGGCATTTCGGGTATTAATAGCAACGCAGATAATGCCCTGGGTAGAAGCACAGGTAAAGCTAGACCCATCTCGTAAAGTATTGTGGGGACATTCTTATGGTGGTTTATTTGTGCTGGACAGTTTGTTACATGGTCACGATTTTAGTCATTATATTGCAGCGAGTCCGTCGTTATCATGGGCAAATAAACGTATTTTAAATATACAAGAAAAGACGCCATCCGATCTGGTTCGCAATAAAAATCTCATGATTATGGAGGGAGATATACCCACCCATAATGTTAAACATCTGAGTCCAAATATTGATAAGGAAATGATCAACAATAACCGGAAACTGGTTTCAGACTTGCAGAAAAAAGGGGTGAATGTGAGGTTAATGATTTATCCGAACTTAAGCCATGGTGAGGTTTTTCAGGTATCCATGCTTGATACGCTGAGTAACCAACTATTCTAAAAATTAAACCTGGACAAATCTTCTTGATTATGGATATTCCATAGTAGACTATGCAAAGAGTTTAATTATTTATAAAAGCCTATGTCAGACACACAAATACCTTTACCTGAACGATTACGTCCTCGTGATTTGTCTGAAATTATCGGGCAAGATCATTTGCTAGGGGAAAATGCGCCATTGCGTCAAATGATTGATCAAGGACATTTACCTTCGATCATTTTTTGGGGACCTCCCGGTGTTGGTAAAACCACGATAGCTTTGCTACTGGCACAAGCCGTTGACCGCCCATTTATCAGCCTGTCAGCATTAAATACGGGAGTTAAAGAGCTACGTGAGGTGATTGCGGAAAGTGGTGATCTGCTTGCACCTGTAGTTTTTATTGATGAAATTCATCGCTTCAATAAGTCACAACAGGATGCATTGTTGAATGCTGTTGAAAAGGGCAAAATTACCTTGATTGGGGCAACAACAGAGAACCCGTCATTTGAAGTAAACAGCGCCTTGCTTTCACGTTGTCAGGTTTATACACTAAATGCTTTAAGTAATGAATCTATTCAGGAATTGATTCAGCGTGCGATTCAAACTGATAAATTTTTAAAAGAACGACATATTCAAATTGAAGAATACGATGCTTTAATTCAATTTGCAGCAGGAGACGCACGTAAAGCATTAAATCTAATCGATTTGATTGCCAGTACCTTTGAAGTAGATGTAGAAAATATTGTTAATAATGCAGTTGTAGTAAAAGTTGCACAGCAAAATATTGCGCGTTATGACAAATCTGGTGAACAACATTATGATCTGGTTTCAGCTTTCATAAAGTCAATTCGTGGCAGCGATCCTGATGCAGCATTGTACTGGATGGCGCGAATGCTTAAAGGTGGTGAAGACCCGGTATTCATCGCCAGACGTATGCTTATTTCTGCTTCTGAAGATATTGGCAATTCAAATCCGAATGCTTTGTTACTTGCAGGAGAATGTTTCCGTTCAGTACAGGTAATAGGCATGCCTGAAGCACGTATTATTTTAGGGCAGTGTGCAGTCTATTTGGCAACAAGTGCTAAAAGCAACAGCACTTATCTTGCGATTAACAAAGCGCTAGAACTCGCAGAAAGAACTGCTAATTTACCTGTACCGTTACATTTGAGAAATGCACCGACTAAGTTGATGAAACAACAAGGATATGGCGTGGATTATCTATATCCTCACAATTATCCTGAGCATTTTGTATTGCAAGAGTATTTGCCACCTGAGCTGAAAGGTACGAAATTATATGAATCGGCACGTAATAAGCGTGAGGTTGAAGGTGAGCGACTACAGCAAAGGCGCTGGCAGCAAAATCAACAGCAACAGTAAATGAATATTTAATATTTTTATCGTCTACTTATGGCATGGAGTGTATTATTGATTTTATTTATTCAGTTGCTTAAGTAAGAATAAGGCAGTGGAGGGATAGGTAACTTATGTTCCCTGACTGCTTCGATTTTGAATTTAAACATGAAATTATCCTTAATTAGCTTGCTTTTATTTGCCTCTTTTTCTGTTTATGCTGAAAATGTAAATATTAAAAGTATTCAACCCGAAAAAACGATAAATGATCAAAAGATATTTCAACAACATACAGAGCAACAAAAAGCTGCAGCTATTGATGTTCAGGAAGTGAGCAGTCATGTTGCCTTAGCGCCAACATTGATTCAAAAAATTTCCAATATTCATGATCTTTCTACCCAAGCCAGTCAGGTATTTTTGCGTTTGGATAAGAATCTTGACGTAATTGATGCTGCAGGGCAAACAAGATTTCCACTGCAAAGTTATCTTGGAAACGCTTCAAGGCGAACGATCCCTGTTTTGGAAATACAGGATGTTGCAACACTAAAGGCATTAAAAATACTTTCAAAAACACATGATATTTCAGATATTACCTTATTGTCTCATCACGCTGATTTACTCCGTCAAGCACACGATCTGATACCAATGGTTCGGACCGCTTTAGATTTACGTTCAAATACCTATCTGGCAAATAATCCCAAAGATCTGGATATAATCGTACAAAAAACCAATCAGGCGTATGCCCGAATCGCAGTTATTCCCAATCAATATATCAATAAAAATAATGTGAGTTTCCTGCAAAAGCTGTTAATTACAGTCTGGGCAGATTCTGCAGCAGCAACCCAGAAAGAAGCGGCAACTGTTCTCATCTCTGGAGTAAATGGGATTTTAGCAACCCGTAGCGATCTTTTTCATACAGTCTTAAAGCAATTTCCTCAGAACACCTTGCTTCGCAAGCCTTTTATTATTGGGCATCGTGGTGTACCAACACTCGAAGATGAGAATACACTGGAAAGTGCCAGACATGCGGTTCATCTAGGCGCAGATATTATTGAAAATGATATTTATATCACCCAGGATAAACATCTAGTGGTCATGCATGATGAAACTGTTGACCGGACGACAGATGGCAAAGGAAAAATTGAAAATATGACCTTGGCCGAAGTCAAACAACTGACAACTAAGGCTCGCAAGAGAAAGATTCCGACACTGGCAGAATATTTTGAAAGTATAAAGCCTGTAAATAATGTCGTGCTCATGGTTGAATTAAAAAGTGCAAATCCTCAATTGGTCTCTGCATTAAAAGCACAAGTTGAGCAATATTCCTTTCAGAATCATCTTGTGACAACATCATTTAGACGTGAGCAGACCAATCAGGTCAAATCTCATCTATCAGGCGTATCAACGGGCATGTTGGTTGGAAATATGCCGAATACGGGCAATTTATTCAGTAATGCTTATCAAATTATGCAGGATACCCAAAAGTATTCTTCTACTTATCATCCCGCATATAGAAGTGATCTCGTGGCACTCATGGGAATGACCAAGCATCGTGGTATTACTTTTTGGCCATGGGCACTGGATGATCAGACATTTAAAAAGTTATATGTTGCTGGTACGCATGGTATTACCACAAATTCTGCACAGCTTTATTCAAAATATATAGTTGATATTAAGACAGCTGCTGCTGTAACAGTTAAATCTGGGCAGAAGTTTTATATTAATGCGGAGCTGAAAACACAAGATGGCACGCAGTTTAAGGGGAAGGCAAACCAATATATTGTGCTTTCAGATTCACCTTCACATCAGTTTAGTCCTAAAAAGGATGCGATAACTTTTACATCTAAAGGTACTGCTTATGTACTGGCAGGTTACCGGTATCAAATTGATCAGCAATATTTTTATCATATTTTTACGGGCCCAATTAAAGTGATTATTCAATAGGCCATAAAGCAGTTTAATTTTTATAGGCATGGCATTCCCTATACCAGGCCCAGTCGCTAAGGACTATTTGCTAATTACAATTGCATCACCATCAGGTCGTTCACCCGTAGCATCAGATGGGACATTTTTGGGTTTCCCCAAGATATTCATCATGGTTGAGCCACCCCCATCGAGTTTCAATGCGTTTTTTGCACCTAGATATTTCATGACCAAAGCTGATTCAGGGACGGACATTCCCGCACTATAGCGTGGTGCTCTTCCATCGACAGTGACAAATAGCAACGTATTGTCTTGAGTTACTCCCATCAATGTATGTGGATTTCTTCGTAGAAACCAGTCATTAGTAAACAGCTGGCGGTCTGATGTAGCATATGTTTCAGGAACACCCGATAAATTTTTATACCCAAATCCTTCACGTATTATTTGGTTTATTTGGGGGCTTTGACCATTTAACAATAAAGTTGGACCACCATTCACAGCATAGGTTGAGTTTTGTAGGAGGATAGGTTGCTTGGTATCCTGATTGATGAGCTTTGAGCTCAGTTCAATTTTTTGACCGATTTTGGCATTTTCTAAAAGCCAGTCTTTTCCTTTTCCAATTCCTTGTATGGTTTGTCCTGTTGCTGGTACAGGCATACCACGGGTAGGGTGAACTTCTGTCACAATGTGATTCTGATCTATAACGATTTCAACACCATCACCTTTAGGGGTGTTTTTACCAAAAATCTGGCTAAAGACAATGATTTCATTTGGGTCAGTACAGGTAACGTCGTGCAAGGCTTGTTCTGTTTCAAGGTCAAAAGGATTGCCACAGTTAAAGTTTAGACCCGGTACCCGATTTAACCCATCAATTCTTTTACTGATGTTTTGATCATTTGTCAGTATAAGCTGTGTGGTAATATTGGTTTCTAAAGATGCGGAACGTCTGGTTCCCTTATTTTCAATAAAAAATCCTGGTCTACCTTCAACACCTTCGCTGACAATCTGTCCACCAATTACGGATAAACCAGCAAGATCACCTGGTGTGCCTGAGGTATCCTTAACCACGAAGAAACCTGCATTTATCGCTGCAATTGCATTTGTTCTTTGAGCGATTGAAGAGGTAGTTTCTTTACCTTCAATAACATCATTTGCCAAGACAGATTTTACATTACCCTTAAAATGAGGATGAATAACCAATACATTGATATGCCAAGGTCCTGTGGTTTTGAGTCCATCTTCGGCACTAAAACGGGTTTTTGCATTTGCAAATTTTTTCTCTTTTAATTCTTTGACAACAGCATCAGCTTGAGCAGCTGAAAAATAGCGGGCATCTAAACGAATCCAGGTCGAGGGGTTTTGCCCCAGGACTTGGTCGCTCGGTGGGACTACACGTTTACTACGATATCCTAAATTACTGAGTTGTTGTTCCAGCTCTAATGCTTGCTGTTCAGATGTTATATAACCGACTTCTACCTCAAAACCATCATCTAATGATGAATAACCACGTGTGATCTGATAAAGCTCAATTCCATCATCCAATATGATTTTTTGGATGTCTTCTTTTAACTCTTTAGTACCTAGAGGAAAACCAGAGCTAGGCAACGTCCAGTTCTTATCAGGTGTTCCTGTATCTGGGGCGTATTCGTTTTTATCATCATTACATCCTGCTAATAGCAAGGTCGTAACGCTTAGGAAAGCAATTTTACGTATGCAGAAAATGGTCATCATTGGATCAATGTTTAAGGGAAACCCAAATAGTGATGATGCAGCATGAAATTTATATGACTAAAAAATGACGAGTTAATGAAGATATGGAGATAACTTTCAGGACTTACATCAACATAATAATATTCTGAAAAATGCAGAATATATTGGACTTTTGAGATCTATTAATATTCAGGAGATATTATTGTTGATCCTGATTATTGGGTTAAACAAGCCCGTACTGACAAATTCATCATGCTCTATATTACTTCAGGTAAAGTTAGAACCTTAGAACAAAAGTCAGCATTGATGGAATCCGTCACTAAAAGGTTAAATGAAAAGTTTTCCATCCCCGAGCAAGATGTGATGTTTATTATTGTTCAAAATACTTTTACTGAATGGTGTTTTGGTCATGCAGAACGGGCTGATTTAAAAATTCAGCAATTACAAATAAATAACTAAAAAACCGAGCATATTTGCTCGGTTTTTAGTGACTCTACCATTGGTAACTAACCTTGCCATAGTAAAATGCACCATTGAAACCAAAAGGAGAGAACTGGCTATAAGGTAGACTGCCGCCTGTTGGTAAATTAATGTCATATACATCTTGCTTAGGATAAACATCAAATACATTGTCCCCACCTACAGTAAAGTTCCAGTTTTGAAGCTGGTATGACAATGCCAAATCCAGTAGCCATTTGGCTGAAAACTTTTGATCTTTTTCAGGACCAGCATTGTTATATGTTTTAAAACTACCATAACGGGTAAGATTGGTAAAAATACTAAAGTCACCTATTTTATAGTCATTGGATAAACTCAATTTGTGTTCAGGTGTGCTACCTGCAAGTAAGCCATATTGCTCACGTCGGTCTAAACGTACTAGATTGATACCAAGAGTATTAAGAATCGTAGGGTTTGCATCGATATGTGTCACTTTATTATGGTTATAATTATAGGCAAGTGAGGTTGTAAGCTCTCCATAAGGCAAATTGTTCCATTTGTAATTTGCGACTAAATCAATACCACGAGTACGGGTATCGCTAGCATTATTAAAGTAACGAATATTAGTAAAATTGGCATTCGTTATACCTTGTGATGCTAAATAAGCTTTTACAGCAGAACTACTGGCATCAATATTTGAAGATAAGCTAATACGATGATCAATATCAATTTGATAAGCGTCTAAAGTGACATAAAGCTGGTCGGTTGGGGTAAAGACCAAGCCCACACTATAATTTTTGGATTTTTCTGCTTTAAGGTCTTCAGCTCCTAATAGTTTGGCTACCTTTGAACTCGTTGGAAAAGTACCCGCTTCAGCAAATTGACCATTGACCAGCTGTGATGAGGTTTGAGCAAAATACTGCTGCGCTAAACTCGGTGCACGAAATCCTGTTGATACTGTTCCTCGAAGTGCAACTGCTGGATGTAATTTATAGCGAAGTGATAATGAAGCATTATCTGTATTTCCAAAATCATCATAATATTCATGACGATAAGCAGTAGAAGCTGAAAGTTTCTCTGTAATATCAGCTTCAAGATCAGCATAGCCAGCATAACTGTCTCGTGACCATTGACCTGCATCATTTTTACGAAAACCAGATAAACCTGATGATCCACTTTTATAATAAGATGCTGGATCTCCTGCCTTGATCTGATATTCCTGATTTAAATATTGGGCACCAAAGGCGAGACTTAAAGGAGACTCAAAAAAGCCAACTGGTATTTCTCGAGATAGATCAATATTGACTACAGTTTGCTCATTTTTTAATTTACCATTATGAAAATAGCGTGGTGTAGAACCCGTGTCTTTAAATAAGTCAACGTTCAAGGTTCGGGTATCGACATCATAAATATTTAAACCGTAGCTGACTGAAGTATCGTAGTACCAATTGGATATTTCTCCACGGACACCTGCAACGACAGAAACGTCGTCTAACTGTCCCTCAATCAGAGGTAAATAGCCTTTAGGATAGATGGATGGAATATTATTTGAGGCATTGCTTAAACGATAGAAACTTGCAGTCTGTGCATTGCGATGACTATACGTACTAAAGCCATAAATTTCTGCTGCATCTGAAAATGTATAGCCTGTATTGATTGCGGCTTTGACCTCATCAGATTTTGGATCACCAAATCGGAAAGTACGTTGTCCGTAGGTTGCCGAATTTGCATCCCGTTTATCCAGTCCAGCACGGTTGGTTGCCTGATTGTCTTGCCATTCCCCTGAAAAAATCGCATAACCATTACCATTTAGATCACTACCACCAGAAACATAGGATTGTTTTTGTTCACCATCACCTTTGTTAAAAATTCCATAACGTATACCTGCTTCACCATGATCAGGATTTGATTTTAGAATGATATTGACCACACCTGCGATCGCATCAGATCCATAACGGGCGGAAGCACCTTCTCTTAATACTTCGATACGACTAATTGCAGAAATAGGAATGGCATTTAAATCAGTTGGCGCAGAACCTCGACCGATCGTTCCTGCCAGATTTAAAAATGCTCCGGTATGACGTCGCTTGCCATTTACCAAGACTAGGACCTGATCTGGAGAAAGACCTTTTAATTGCACGGGTCTGACCAGTTCTGTTCCGTCAACGACTGTAGAACGCGGAAAATTAATCGATGGAATAATTCGGGATAAAGCTGTACCCAGTTCACTCGAACCTGTTCGTTGAGTCAATTCCTTTGCACTAATAACATCAATGGGTTGTAATGATTCTGTTTTGGAACGTGTCAGTGAGCGGGTACCTGTTACAACGATGGTATCGAGTTGTTTTACCTGTACTTGTTCCGGAGACTGCTCTTCTGCATGCGTCTGAGAATAAAGAGCAGAAAGAATAACTGTAGTGATAAAGCGAACTGGAAAATTTCTAGTAAATTGTGTAGCCATTATTATTAATAAACTCATTTTTGTTAACATTTGTAGGCATAGTAGAGCGAAGTCTAAATTTTAAAAAACAAATAAAAAAACTAAGGATAGGAAAAAAATTGCAAAGGAAGGAAATTTAGCGTTCGCTAGAATTTAATATTGAGTGCTTGGTACAGCCCCGTATTTTTAAATATGAAATAAAAAACCGAGCAATAATGCTCGGTTTTTTAGAAAACTTTGCAGCATTAAATATCAGATAAATCAACACCGATACGAGCTGCAACTTCTTCATAAGCTTCAACAACACCGCCTAAACCTTGACGGAAACGGTCTTTGTCGAGTTTTTTCTTGGTTTCTTTATCCCATAAACGGCAACCGTCTGGAGAAAATTCGTCACCAAGAACAATACGGTCATGGAATACACCAAACTCAAGCTTAAAATCTACGAGAAGCATATCGCCTTTAGCGAATAAGTCTTTGAGTACTACATTTACTTTTTGAGTAAGTTCTTTCATTTGAGCAAGTTGATCAGCAGTTGCCCAACCTAAAGCAATGGCTTGAGATTCGTTTACCATTGGATCGCCTAAAGCATCATCTTTAAAGAACAATTCAAAAGTAGGCGGGTTTAGCTCTTTACCTTCTTCGATACCAAGGCGACGGCATAATGAACCTGCTGCATAGTTGCGCATAACACACTCAACAGGAATCATTTTTAATTTTTTCACTAAAACTTCGGTTGGAGAAAGAAGTTTTTCAAAGTGAGTTTCAATGCCTGCCTCAGCCAGTTTTTCCATGATAAAGGCGTTAAAACGGTTATTCACCTTGCCTTTTCGATCTAGTTGTTCGATTTTTTCGCCATTGAACGCAGAGGCATCATCACGAAAGACTAAAATCAGGTGGTCTGCACTATCAGTTTCATAAACGGATTTAGCTTTACCAGTATAGAGCAAGGTTTGTTTTAACATGGGGGAACCTTTTTCAAAAAAAAATGCCTAGTTCATACTAGGCTGGCCAATTTTGGTAAATCTGGGTTAACAGTTCTGTAGCTTTTTCTTTATCTGCAAAACTGTTATCGGCATTAAACACAGCTATAGTATTGCTTGCACCTACAGAAGTGAGTTTTAACACATAAAGCTGCTTGTCAATTTTCACAGTAGCTTCATTTGCATTTTTGCTTTTACCAGTAACGTTAATGTTAAGACTCGTAAGTGTGGCAAGTGTGTATTGCCATATTGTAGCAGAATTTCCATCGACTTTAATCAATGGATTTCCACTACCATCGGTAATGAGTTGAGGGTGTTCAATTGTTGTACTTGAAACATCGTTTTCTTCAGTCAAAGTATTTTCAATTTGCACATCTGGACGCGGCATTGCAAAACGGTTACCACGCTTGTTCTCATATTTTGCTGCATGATCAAGAGCAAGCTGGTCAACCTTAGGAGCAGGATACAAAGGCGTTGCTGGTCTAACCTCTGCACCTTCAGGGTACTTAAGTGGCTCTAAAGTGGTTGTATCCTTGTAATCCAGTGAACCATTATTGATCGCCAGATGACTACAACCCGCTAAACTTAAAGCTGAAAGGGCAAGTGTTAAACCAAAACGTAATTGCATAGTGTTAAGCTCTTATTAAATGATACCCACTGCTTTGAGTTCTTCAGCAAGAGGGGCACGATATTGTTCTGCAAGAGGAGTTAATGGTAGGCGAATACCTGTTCCAATTAACCCCATTTCATGTAGTGCCCATTTCACTGGAATTGGGTTCGATTCACAAAATAGAATATTGTTTAATTTTGCAACTTTATTATCGAGCTCTTTTGCAAGATCGCTATTTCCTGCAATTGCAGCTGCGCAAAGTTCACTCATGATTTTAGGTGCAATATTGGCAGTAACCGAAATATTGCCTTTTGCGCCTAGAGCCATTAATTCACGTGCAGTTGCATCGTCACCAGAATAAACAGTCATATCTTTACCACGTAGACCTTCTAAAAGTTCTTTACCACGTGGAATATCACCAGTTGCATCTTTAATCGCAATGATTTGTGGAATGTCAGCCAAACGGATGACAGTTTCATTCTGCATATCTACACCAGTACGACCTGGTACATTATAAAGAACTAATGGCAAATCAACGGCTTCAGCAATAGCTTTATAATGTTGATATAAGCCTTCCTGAGTCGGTTTGTTATAATAAGGGGTCACTAAAAGTGCGGCATCTGCGCCGAGTTCTTTTGCTTCCTTGGTGAGCTCAATCGCTTCGTGTGTTGAGTTTGCACCAGTGCCGGCAATAATTGGGATTCGTTTATTGGCTACACGAATAATTTCTTTAATTACTTGCGTGTGTTCTGCCATGCTAAGAGTAGACGCTTCGCCAGTTGTGCCGACTGCGACAATACTATTAGTGCCTTGTTCTATGTGCCACTCAACGAGCTTCTCGAGACCCTTCCAATCTACGCTGCCATCTTCGAACATTGGGGTGACGATTGCGACAATTGAGCCATGAATGGTCTGTGCTTGCTGAGTCATTTTGAAAAAATATCCTATTTTTCCATCCTAAATCGTGAAAAACGTATAAATGGATGGTTGCAGTATTTTGATTTCAAGCAAAATTCAGTAGTTAGAGTGTTGAATAATGCTTATGCAAATTATGACTGATTCAGTCGTATAGAACAATATGCTTTAGTCAAAGCTTTGAAAAACTTTATAAAAAGCAACAAATAACACACGTATTTATTTTAAATTATTGAACAATGTAAAAAAATAAGTGTGTCTATAAAAAAACATACATGTTTTTTTATACTTTATAAGTGATTTTAAATAAGATTTAAACATGATCACATGATATTTGTTAACTATTATAGATACAGTCTAAAAC
>NZ_OOGT01000169.1 GCF_900323515.1 Acinetobacter stercoris
GTGCTTATACCGTAGCTTATTACTACAGTAGTAATGTATAAGCATCGTTGTTATAGATACTTGTTGGCGAAATAAAGTAAAAAACAAGATGTATTGAAAATGAAAAGAAAGGAGAAAAATCATGCAGTTATACTATTCACATTATTCTCCATTTTCACGTAAGGTGCGTATTGTTATAGAAGAGTTAGGTTTGAAGGATCAATTTGAATTTATCCAGATTCATCCTGAAACACATCGGCATCTATCTGAGATTAATCCTTTAGGGCAAGTGCCAGCGTTGATTTTGAATCAAAAGGAAATTTTGTTTAATTCAAAATTGATATGTGAATATCTCAGCACACTTAAAGTCAATAAAAAACTATATCCTGATGATCGAATTGAATATTTTAAAAGTTTAAGATTGCAGGCGCTGTCAGATAGTGCAGTTCGTTATATTGATCGTCTGGTGGAAGAGCAGTTCAAACCTGAAAATATGCAATCTTCTGAGAAAATTCAACAATGCCGAAAAACAATTAATGAATGTCTAGATTGGTTGGAAAAGCATTTTGATAATATCAATCATCAAATTTCGATTGGTGAAATTTCTGTAGCCTGTTTTCTTGATTATATCGGTTTTCATTTTAGAGATGGTCGTTTTGAGTGGAAAAGCCAGCGTCCGAATTTGGCGAACTGGTTTAACGATTTTAAACAAAGACCATCAATGCTCAGTACCAAGTATCATTCAATTTAGTCGCTTGTCATCTTTAAACCCTCCTTTTCAGGAGGGAAAGATTTATTTCAGATTATTTGTTTGGCTGAGGTGTTAAACGGAGGTATGGTTTAACCGCCGTGTATCCTTTTGGGAAACGTTCTGTAAGCTCCGTTTCATCTTTAATGGCTGGGACAATGACTACATCCTCACCATCTTGCCAGTTCGCTGGTGTTGCAACTTTATAGTTATCCGTTAATTGGAGAGAATCGATTACACGTAAAATTTCGTGAAAATTACGTCCAGTAGATGCTGGGTAAGTAATAATCAGGCGAACTTTTTTATCTGGATCAATGATGACAAGAGAGCGGACAGTGACTGTTTCACTGGCGTTGGGATGGATGAAATCATAAAGCGTTGAAACTTTACGGTCTTTATCTGCAATAATCGGAAAATTAACTGTTGTATTTTGTGTTTCATTAATATCGTTAATCCATCCCTTATGAGATTCAACATCATCTACAGAAAGAGCAATGGCTTTCACATCCCGCTTTTCAAACTCATCTTTGAGTTTTGCTGTAAAGCCAAGCTCAGTCGTACAGACAGGTGTGTAGTCTGCTGGATGAGAAAATAAAATTCCCCAGTGATTACCAAGAAAGTCATAAAAATTGATAGTGCCTTCGCTTGAATCCTGTTCAAAATCAGGTGCTGTATCGCCTAAACGTAAAGTCATGATTTAACCTTTGAAAATTTATAGTGAAAATGCTTAACACCTAATATGGATGAATTGGTTTAGAAATAAAAATAGTGTTTTTGCATTTCTTTATGAAATAAAGGAATATATGATTTTAATTGTAGTTAAAAAATATAAGTCTATTCTTGAAATTGGCGATGTATAAATCGTGCAAATTTGCTACAGTATTGCCCTTTAGGACAGCGTGTTAGAACTTCAAAGCAGATTTTTTTTATTGGTTTTGTGCAAAACCCTTGTACTTCAAATTTCTAGCACCATAATAACGTCTGAGAAAAATTTATTTCACAAAGATTTAGAGAGTTTATACATGTTGGCAAGTCTGATCGGAGGTATCTTCGGTACAAAAAATGAGCGCGAACTAAAACGTATGCGTAAAATTGTCGATAAGATCAATGCGCTCGAGCCGACCATATCAGCCCTAAGCGATGCAGACTTATCTGCTAAGACTGAAGAATTCAAACAACGTTATAATAAAGGTGAAAGCTTAGATCAGTTATTGCCAGAAGCTTTTGCAGTCTGCCGTGAAGCAGGTAAGCGTGTTATGGGGATGCGCCACTATGACGTTCAGTTAATTGGTGGTATTACCTTGCATGAAGGTAAAATTGCTGAAATGCGTACAGGTGAAGGTAAAACCCTAATGGGTACTTTGGCTGTATATCTAAACGCAATCAGCGGACAAGGTGTGCATGTAATTACAGTAAATGATTACTTGGCACAGCGCGATGCTGAGCTTAACCGACCTTTATATGAATTTTTAGGCTTATCTGTTGGCGTGATTTATTCAATGCAATCACCAACTGAAAAAGCTGAAGCTTATGCTGCCGATATTACCTACGGTACGAATAACGAATTTGGTTTTGATTATCTGCGCGATAACATGGTTTTTTCCATGGCAGAAAAAAAACAGCGTGGTTTGAACTATGCCATTATTGATGAGGTCGATTCGATCCTGATTGATGAGGCACGAACTCCGCTGATTATTTCTGGTCAAAGTGAGGATTCATCACAACTTTATGTTGCGATCAATACGATCCCACCAAAACTTCATCCGCAAAAAGAAGAGAAAGTGCCGGATGGTGGTCATTTCTGGATTGATGAAAAACAGCGTTCAATTGAAATGACAGAAGTCGGTTATGAGGCTGTGGAACGCGAACTGATTAAAATGGGCTTGCTAGCTGAAGGGGAAAGTCTTTATTCAGCATCAAATCTAAATCTGGTTCATCATGTATCTGCTGCGATTCGTGCACATTTCTTGTTCCAGCGTGATGTACATTATATCGTGCATGAAGGAGAAGTGGTTATTGTCGACGAACATACTGGTCGTACAATGCCAGGACGCCGTTGGTCAGAAGGTTTGCATCAAGCAGTAGAAGCCAAGGAAGGTCTGGAAGTCCAACCTGAAAACCAGACCTTAGCGACAACAACTTTCCAGAACTATTTCCGTTTATACAAAAAACTTTCTGGTATGACAGGTACAGCTGATACCGAAGCTGCGGAAATGAAGGAAATTTATGGTCTGGATGTTGTAATCATCCCGACTCATCGTCCAATGATCCGTAATGACCAGAACGATTTAATTTACTTAAACCGTAATGGTAAATATGATGCAATCGTTGCCGAAATCAAGCAGATTCAGCAAACTCGTGCTCCTATCCTGGTGGGTACAGCGACGATTGAAGCCAGTGAGGTTCTCTCTCAGAAGCTTTCTCAGGCAGGTATTAAACATGAAGTTTTAAATGCAAAACAGCATGAACGTGAAGCTGATATTATCGCACAAGCAGGTAGTCCTGATTCTGTAACGATCGCAACCAACATGGCAGGTCGTGGTACCGATATTATCCTTGGTGGTAACTGGAAAGCCAAGCTTGCGAAAATTGAAAATCCTACAAGTGAAGACGAAGCCCGTTTGAAAGCAGAGTGGGAACGCGATAACCAAACCGTTCTGGACGCTGGTGGACTGCATATTATTGGTTCTGAGCGCCATGAGTCTCGTCGTATTGATAACCAGCTTCGTGGCCGTGCAGGTCGTCAGGGTGACCCAGGTGTTTCGCGTTTCTTTTTATCTTTAGAAGATGACCTGATGCGTATCTTTGCTGGTGATCGTGTTGTTGCGATGATGCGTGCCATGGGGTTGAAAGAAGATGAAGCCATTGAACATAAAATGGTGTCTCGTTCAATTGAGAATGCACAGCGTAAAGTTGAAGCGCGTAACTTCGATATTCGTAAGAACCTGTTAAAATATGATGATGTAAATAACGAACAACGTAAGATTATTTACTCTCAACGTGATGAAATTTTGGCAGAAAGTACGTTGCAGGATTACATCGAAGAAATGCATCGTGACGTAATGAAAGGTCTGATTGAAAATTATATTCCACCTGAGTCAATTCATGATCAGTGGGATATCGAGGGGTTGGAAAATACATTACGCGTTGATTTAGGAATTGATTTACCAATTCAACAATGGCTAGAAGATGATCGTCGTCTAGATGAAGAAGCATTAGTCGAAAGAATATCTGATGAAGTTTTAGCGCGTTACAATGATCGCCGTACACAAATGGGTGATGAGTCTGCTGCGATGCTTGAGCGTCATTTTATGTTGAACTCTCTGGATCGCCACTGGAAAGATCATTTGGCAGCAATGGATTATTTACGTCAAGGTATTCATCTACGTGGATATGCACAAAAAAATCCAGAGCAGGAATATAAAAAAGAAGCATTCAATTTATTTGTAAGCATGTTAGGTGCAATAAAATCTGATGTAGTTACAGATTTATCACGTGTGCATGTGCCAACTGCTGAAGAAATTGCAGAACTAGAAGCACAACAACAGGCTCAGGCAGAGGCTATGCAGCTTTCATTTGCTCATGATGATGTTGATGGTCTGACAGGTGAGGTAACAGCGAACACATCTAGTGATGTGGAAGATGTACAATCTAATCAGAACATCATACCACCAGCGAGCCGTAATGCACCTTGTCCATGTGGTTCGGGTTTAAAATATAAACAGTGCCACGGTAAAATCTAATATTTAAAAAAGCAGGACAAATGTTCTGCTTTTTTTTAAAACTGTTTCAACAAGTGAAATATTATTGCAGTCTCAATGATTAAATGTTATTAACTTGCACGATCAGATTGAAAAACTGGATAGAAAATGAAAAAAGCATTAACACCATTTTTATTTGTAGCTTTAGCTCTACCTACGTTAGCATTTGCAGATACTGTTTCGAAGACTGTTCCTTTAGCAAAAGTACAGGCAGCAACGGGAGCAACTTCAGCTCAAACTGTTGTCAATAATAACTCTACAACCGTTATTAGCCCACGTACTGGTATTAGTTATACTTTGGGTGATACCAATGGTCGTCCTATTATTTTAAAAACTGCGGCGATTGCAGCTGCTACAGAAGCCACAGCGAACCGTATTGTTGCAGCAAATCCTGCATTATCTCCATCAAGTCAGGAAAAAGCGAAACAAACTTTGTTGGCTAGTAACCTGGCGCCAAATTCAGCACAATAATTTTGGATATGCTTAAAAAGCCAGTGTTACACTGGCTTTTTGTTTTATAACAATAAAAATAATTGAAAATATGAATGGGAGCGCTATTACCCTCGATTTTTTTGGCAATATCTAATAAGCTGTTATTTTTCTTTCATAACAACTGGATGATTTAAATGGCTGTTGGTGACGTAACAATGCCACACATGCATGTGGTACAAGGTGTAAAAATCGGCTCTGCAGAGGCGTATGTACGTTATCCAAATCGACGAGATTTAGTTGTTTTTGAATTTGCAAAGGGGACAAATGTCGCTGGCGTTTTTACTCAAAATGCGTTCTGTGCAGCACCTGTGCATGTTTCTAAAGCTCATTTGGCTCAAGCGAATCCTCGTTATCTAGTGATTAATACTGGTAATGCTAATGCGGGTACAGGTAAATTGGGAATGCAAAACGCCCAGCTCACCTGTGTGAAGCTTGCTGAACTTGCTCAGGTTGAAGCATTTGAAGTGCTTCCATTTTCGACAGGTGTAATTGGCGAGCAATTGCCTTTGCAACGTTTGGAACAGGGTTTAAAACCTGCACTGGATAGTTTAACTGATGATGCTTGGTTAGATGCTGCAACTGGCATTATGACGACTGATACAACACCCAAAGGAGCTTCTGAACAGTTTGAACTGGATGGTATAACATACAGTATGACTGGGATCTCAAAAGGGGCGGGTATGATTCGTCCGAACATGGCAACCATGCTGAGTTTTGTTGCAACGGATGCACCAATTTCCAAACAATTGGTAGAGCAGCTTTTAAAAGTGACAGTTGAACAGTCTTTTAACCGTATAACAGTTGATGGTGATACATCAACCAACGATTCGTGTATTTTCGCCGCTACGGGATTAGCAGGGGGCGATGAAATTCGTGAAATTGGTGATGCACGTTATCCTGTAGTTCTTGAAGTGCTGGCACGCATCATGAAGCGTTTGGCACAATTGATTGTACGTGATGGTGAAGGGGCAACAAAATTTATCACAGTGACAGTCGAAGGTGGTCAAGATACCCAAGAGTGTTGTGATATTGCCTACAGCATTGCACATTCTCCATTGGTGAAAACCGCAATTTTTGCTTCTGATCCGAACTGGGGACGTATCTTGGCAGCTATTGGTAAAGCTGGTGTCAAAGATCTGGATGTTGAAAAGATTCAGGTTTGGCTGGATGATGTCCAGATCTGTAAAGATGGTGGTGCGGCAGCGGATTATACCGAGGAAGCAGGTGCAAGAGTGATGACACAGCCTGAGCTTACCATTCTTGTGGATCTAGGACGTGGGACTGCTAAAGATACGGTATATACCTGTGATTTATCGTATGACTATGTCAAAATCAATGCAGATTACCGTTCTTGATCAAATTCTCTTATTAAAGCCTCATTCTTGAGGCTTTTTTATAATTTGCAAATATTTAGGTGAAGATTTGCTAACACGACTTCACATGTGTATGTAAGCTAGCGATATTGCCAGCGTTTAAGGATAGAGAAGACCTTGTATGAATGATGCGACCAATTTAATTGCCAACGAAGCAAAATCGATTGTGCAAGCGCATTTAGATCGTTTAGGGGAGCCAAAGGACAACAGTTTAAGTCCAGAGCTAAAAAAGGAAAAATTTGAGCAAATCAAGGCAGCATTAGAAAAAAATAATGCTGTACTGGTTGCACATTATTATTGTGACCCAGATATTCAGGAACTTGCAGAAGTTACAGGTGGCTGTGTATCAGACTCTCTTGAAATGGCACGTTTTGGGCGAGATCATGCTGCAACAACTTTGGTTGTTGCCGGGGTTAAATTTATGGGAGAAACAGCAAAAATACTTTCTCCTGAAAAAACTATTCTGATGCCAACACTAGAGGCAACCTGTTCGCTTGATCTGGGTTGTCCTGTAGATGAGTTCACTGCGTTTTGTGATGCACATCCAGAGCATACTGTCGTGGTTTATGCCAATACTTCCGCCGCGGTTAAGGCTCGTGCGGATTGGGTTGTCACGTCAAGTTGTGCGGTTGAAATTGTTGAACACTTGGATAGTTTGGGTGAAAAAATTATTTGGGCACCAGATCAGCATTTGGGACGTTACATTCAGAAAAAAACAGGTGCTGATATGCTGTTATGGGATGGTTCATGTATTGTACATGAAGAGTTTCGTGCACGAGGTATAGCTCAAATGAAAGCACTTTATCCTGATGCAGCAGTGCTAGTGCATCCAGAATCACCAGAATCAGTTGTAGAAATTGCTGATGCGGTAGGAAGTACTTCGCAACTGATCAAAGCTGCACAGACGCTGCCAAATGAACAATTGATTGTTGCAACGGATAGAGGCATTTTTTATAAAATGCAACAACTGGTACCAAACAAGACTTTGATTGAAGCACCAACAGCAGGTGATGGTGCAACTTGCCGTTCTTGTGCACATTGTCCTTGGATGGCAATGAATGAGCTAGATGCAATATTGGATGTTCTTGAAAAACATGATCAAGAAATATTCGTTGATAATACGCTGACTGAGCGAGCAAAGTTGCCGCTTGATCGAATGTTGAACTTTACTGCAAAGATGAAAGGCTAAAATCAGCTAAAATGCTTGATAAATAAACATTTGAAGCGTTTTTTTTATTTTTTTTTAATATAGGTGTTGACGTCTGAGGGCGTCACGCCTAGAATGCACACCGTACCGCACGATGTGCGATACGATAAGCTGAGATGAATCGGAGCATAGCACAGCCTGGTAGTGCACCTGGTTTGGGACCAGGGGGTCGTAGGTTCGAATCCTACTGCTCCGACCAATTCTTCAAGGCAAAGGTATCTCGTAGATATTTGTTATCTCGGTCATGCGCCTGTAGCTCAGTTGGATAGAGCATCCGCCTTCTAAGCGGATGGTCACAGGTTCGAATCCTGTCAGGCGCGCCATTCGGTAGCTTGATATTTAGATCCTGAAATGTTGTAACGGTGGATGTAGCTCAGTTGGTAGAGCCCCGGATTGTGATTCCGGTTGTCGTGGGTTCGAGCCCCATCATTCACCCCAATTCGGAGCATAGCACAGCCTGGTAGTGCACCTGGTTTGGGACCAGGGGGTCGTAGGTTCGAATCCTACTGCTCCGACCAATTTAAGTTTCAAAACTTAAAGTATAAATTCCGCTTAAATGCGGTTTTTTTATGCCTGTAATTTGACACACAATAAAAAAGGTCTCAAATGAGACCTTAATATTGAGATTATCAAGGGATAATAATAATAGCTACTCGTCTGTTTTCTGCACGATTTACCTCACTATCATTCGGTCTAATTGGCTGAGCTGAACCTTTACCTTGAGTCGTAACATTTTGACTTAGAAAACCATGCTTTAAAAAGATGCTTGCGACACTGTCCGCACGTTGTTGTGATAAGTTGAGGTTATATTCAGGAGAACCAATATTATCAGTATAGCCAATTACCTTAATTTTATTAAGATTGTATTTGCGAAGCTGACTGGCAAGCTGAATAACCTCTTGCTCATGCCCTGGATGAATATCAGACTTATTGAAATCAAATAATAAACGTTCTGGTAATCCTAGGCGCCATCCTTCATCGGTAAGTACAAAACCTTCTTTTTTTAAGAAACGGACTTGCTTATGACTCAGACCTGATGTCATGCAAGCAGAAAGGGCAATACAGATGAACCCCACTAGCATAAATTTTAATGATTTAATTAGCATGAATAAAAAGCCTCAGTGAATTATGAATGATAGATATACCAGTGATGTTGCAAGGTTTTGGCTTTATACATTGCCTGATTTGCCTGAGAAATTAAGTCTTCAGGAGAGGAGGCATTGTCAGAAAGAGCAATTCCAAGACTAAAGCTAAACTGGATGGATAAGTCCTGATAATATAGAGGTGTTTCACAACATTTAATCAAATTTTCTGCGAAAACGATAAGTTGGTCAACTTTTGTAATTGAATTTAAAATAATTGCAAACTCATCACCACCAAGTCTTGCGACAAAGTCATCTTTACGGGTACGGCTATTTAATCTGTTCGCCATTTCCTTTAATACTTCATCACCAACCAAATGACCATGTTGGTCATTAAT
>NZ_OOGT01000440.1 GCF_900323515.1 Acinetobacter stercoris
CTATAATTTTAAATAAACATAAAATCAGATTTATACAATGAAAACTAATATTATTCTAGGCATTGTATTGTTACTCGGTGCATGTACAAAACCATCCAGTTCTAATCAAAATTCATATAAAGCAATGTCAGAAAAGGATCAGCAAAAATTTTTGATGCAATATACATGGTCTTACACTCCTGCAAATAGTCAGATACCCATTGAGCTTAGTTTTACTCAAACAGGGATAGGAATGTATAGTCAATGCAATATTATCAGTGCAAATTATAGGTTAATGAATAATACTATTGTTGTTGAAATTCCTATAACAAGTAGTGCAATAGGTTGCCCTACCCATTTAGAACACCAAGAATCACTTATAAAGCAATTTTTTGAAGTTCCAGTGGCATTTAAAATTATATTTACTAAAACAAATCAACCACTATTAATATTGAGCCAAGATCAGCAACAGTATACGTTTTTAGGAAAAATCAATGGATTAAACACAGTTGAAACCAATTAACATATTTATTATACCCTTAATCTTATTATCACCTGATATTGATCAAAATATTTCGTTAGATCAAAGAGTGAATAGTTCTATCAATAGAATAGTACCCCCATTATCTCAACAAATCACAATTGGCATTCTTGAAAATTATACTTGGATCTACACCAGTAGAAAAACTAAAATACCCATACTCGTAAACTTTAAAAATGGAAATATGACCATGTATAGTGGTTGTAATTTCATGAGACAGGAATATAAAATATCAGCACAACAAATAA
>NZ_OOGT01000106.1 GCF_900323515.1 Acinetobacter stercoris
ATCTATAAAAGATATACTAAAAATTGAAAGAGTGAACAACGCTTTAATCATCCATTTTAAAGATGGTGAAGTATTAAGAATAGAAAATTATTATGATGACCAAAATACTTTAGATAATAGCCTTGTACTTAAAGAAGACGGTGGTCAATTAATTTGGATCCAGAAACTTGAAAATATCGGTGTTATTGATAATGAAATACACTATCAGGTTTTAGATAATGTTGAACCACTTTTATATAATGAAGATGGCTCACAATATGCAGCAGCTTTACCCTGGTTAACAGGTGGCGTACTGGTTGCAGCAATTGCTTATCATGATAAGGATCATTCACAGCCAAATAAGACTCAATTTCCTGAGTTAGAACAAGTTAAAACATATATTGATAATTTTGGAAGCAAAAAAGGGGAATTTGGTGTTGTTCTACCTACTGATGATACAACACCTGATTTTAAAATTGGTTCTATACCAGATAATTTAACTCCAGTTTTATATGTAGATGGAAAGGAGGTTGAGTCCGAATATGATCGTACTACAGGTCTTTTAACACCAAAAGAATCATTGTCTGAGGGTAAGCATACAATTGAGTATTCCCTTATTGATGGATCTGGAAGTGAAAGCCCAAAGAGTCCAGAAGTAACTATTACAATTGATACAACTTCTCCAGATAAACCAGATTCAATAACTAATTATGTTGATGATGTTGGGAGTATTAAAGAGAAGTTTTCTTTTGAAACTGTAACAGATGATACAACTCCATCATTTGTAATAGGTACTATCCCTGATGATGAGACGATTACTTTATACGTTGATGGAAAGCCTGTTGAATCAACATATGATAAAGATAAAGGAACTTTAACTCCGAAAGTGCCACTATCAGAAGGTGATCATGAAATAAGTTATTCGCTTACTGATGAGGTGGGTAATGAAAGTGAGTTAAGTGAACCAGTTGTTATTACAGTTGATACTACTGCTCCAGGTGAAGTCGTTATTACAGATGTTCTGGACAACGAAATCAACCTGACAGGACCACTCAATTCAGGTGACTACACCAACGATAGCAAACCGACACTGAGTGGTAGTGGTGCAGAACCGAATGCCTTAATTACCTTAAAAGATGAAACAGGTAAAGTGATTGGTACAGCGACAGCAGACAGTCAGGGCAACTGGAGCGTTGAACCGAGTGATGCCAACAAACTGAGCGATGGTCCACATACCCTGAATGTCACCCAGACAGACAAGGCAGGCAATGAAAGTCCAGCCGACAGCTTTGATGTGATTGTGGATACCATACTACCAAATCAAAGTACCAGTATCACCGAAATCTGGGATGATGTCGCGCCTGAAAAAGATGTGGTGATTAGCAACAATGACTACAGCAACGATACCAGTCCGACCCTGAAAGGTACGATCAGTGGACAACTACAATCGAACGAATTCATTGCGATCTACCGCGATGGCGAACTGATTGCGAAACTGAACGCGACAGACCTGGCGGGTAATACCGACTGGAGCTATACCGATAAGGATCTGGAAAATGGCAAGAGTTACCAGTACCTGGCACGTGTTGAAGACCAGGCAGGCAATGAGGGTGGCGACTCGAACAAATACACCATCAATATTGATACCGATCCGCCGAAACAAACGGTAGAGATTGAGACCGTGACAGACAATGTTGGTGCGAGTACAGGCAACTTTCACTCGGGCGAGGAAATTGATGACTCGGAACCGACCCTGAATGGTAGCGTGAGCAGTCCACTTGCAGCCAACGAAGTGATTGCGATCTACCGCGATGGCGTTCGGATTGGAGAAATTAAACTGGCAACAGGAGTTGTCAGCTGGAGCTACACGGATAGAGGCTTAAGCGATAAAACAACCTACAAATACACGGCACGGGTAGAAGATGCATCAGGTCAACAAGGACCGGAGTCTGGCATATTCAGCCTGACCTTAAATACTGGCGGATCACCAAATATAGCGCTCATTGACAGCATCATGGATGACGTTGCGCCACAGATTGGCGACATTACCCAGTTTGCGAATGACGGCTACACCAATGATACCTCACCTCTACTGCAGGGACATGTAGTGATCAACGACAGCCAGGCTGTCGGGGAGAAAGTTGCGATCTATCGTGATGGTGTGAAAATAACAGAAGTTGAGATCGACCCTGTTACCCACAAATGGAGCTACCAAGAAAAAGATCTCCAAGACGGAAAAGAGTACCGCTACAAGGTTGTGGTGGTGAGTGCTGCCGGAGTTGAAGGTGCGAAATCAGTTGAATCAGTTATACACATTGATACGACCCAACCACCACAGGTTGTGCACATTGAGACGGTTTATGATAACAAACTACCGGTGGTGGACGATGTGGACAACGGTGGCACCACCAACGACAGTACTCCGGAACTAATAGGTACCCTGAGTCAGGTCTTGGGTGCAGGAGAAGAGCTGGTCATCTACCGCAATGGTGTCGAGCTAAAACTAAATTCAGACAGCTTGATTATCAATGGAACGAAGTGGAGTTATACCGATTCAAGTCTGGAAGACAGGAAGAGCTACACCTATACAGCGTTTGTACGGGACAAGGCGGGGAATGAATCAGCAGTCAGTAATGCCTATACGATCAAGACTCAGTTTGAAGTTGGAGACAATCCAGTCCAGATCATCCGGATCATCGATGATGTTGAGCCGAAGACGACCAACAAGATAGATAATGGGGGTTCGACCAATGATAAAACGCCGACTTTGGAAGGCTCATTAGACAAAGCCCTATCGACAGGTGAAGTCTTGGTGATTTGCCGTAATGGTGATGAAATTAATACTGTGACCGTTGCGAATGGCAGTACCAGCTGGCGCTATGAAGACAGTCTGTCGGTCGATGACAGCTACATCTATACCGCTTATGTACGTGATGCAGCGGGGAACAAAACCACGACTTCGTCAGAATACAAGATCGTACTGGATACAGTGCCGCCACCAGCGATGGCAGAGATCGTTAGCTATCTTGATGATGTAGCACCACAGCAAGGTACATACCTCAGTGGTACGATCACCAATGACAGCAGTCCGACCCTGAACATCAGTGTGACAGGCAGCCTTGCAGAAGGAGATGTGGTTGCAGTATATCGAGATGGTGTGAAAGTTGGCAACGCAAGTTTAGTAGATGGCATTTATAAGTTTACAGATAAAGCTTTAGTCAATGAGAAAGCCTATACCTATACCGTACGTATAGAAGATGCGGCAGGTAATCAAGGTCAAGAAAGTGATAAATTTATATTGACGTTTGATTTGACACCACCACCTCAACCTGTTGATCCAATAAAAACTTATGTAGATGATATTGGTGATAAAACAGGTTCATTTACGATAACGGAAATTACTGATGATACAAAACCAGCTTTTGTTATTGATGATGTAGTCGGTGTTGGTGAAACACCATACCTATATATAGATGATAAAAAAGTTGATGCTATTTATGACGCTGCTTCAGGGACATTAACTCCTGTTGAGGGATTAGCTGATGGTAATCATAAAGTTGCTTATTCGATCGCAGACGAAGCTGGTAACGAAAGTGTTCAATCGCCAGAGTCTATAATTACTATTTTATCTGATGATAGCCCACCACCACCGAAACCAACTCAATATGTTGATGATGTTGATCCAATACAAGGAATATTTGGTACTGGTACGTCAACCAATGACACAACACCAGGCGTTATTATCGGTACTGTTCCAGCAGGTAATACGCCAGCATTGTATGTTGATGGGGCGAAAGTCGAAGCGAATTATGATCCAATTGCTGGAACTTTAACGCCTAAAAACCCATTGCTAGAAGGTGAGCATAACATTACCTATACGTTGACTAATCCAGCTGGTAATGAGAGTCCGAAGAGTGATCCGATCAAGGTAATTGTGGATACAACACCGCCAGATCAACCAGTTGCAACGAAATATCTGGATAATGTTGATCCTATCCAAGGTGAGTTTGGAACGGGTACATTAACCAATGATGCAACACCAGGTATTATTATCGGTACTGTCCCAGCAGGTGAAACACCAACGTTGTATGTGGATGGAGTTAAAGTTGAGGCTGATTATGATCCAGTTGCTAAAACCTTAACACCGAAAACTTCTCTTCCTGATGGTGAGCATAATCTTAGTTACACGTTGACTGATCAGGCGGGTAACGAAAGTCTGAAGAGTGACCCTATCAAGGTAATTGTAGATGCATCACCTATAGACCAACCAACGACGCCAACTCAATATGTTGATAATGTTGATCCAGTACAAGGAACATTTGGTACAGGGACATCAACCAATGATGCAATGCCAAGCGTTATTATTGGGGCTGTTCCAGTAGGGAATACGCCATCATTGTATGTGGATGGTAACTCCGTTGAGTCTGTCTATGACCCAGTAACGAGTACCTTGACGCCTAAAGTGCCTTTGGGAGAGGGTGAGCATAATCTTAGTTATACGTTGACTAATCCGACTGGAACTGAGAGTCCGAAGAGTGATCCGATCAAGATAATCGTAGATATTACAGCACCAGATCAACCGACTACACCAACACAATATTTGGATAATGTTGATCCAAATCAGGGAGTATTTGCTACAGGAACACAAACTAATGATGCAACACCAAGTGTTGTGATTGGAGTAGTTCCGGAAGGAGAGACACCAAAACTATATGTTGATGGTCAGCCAGTTGAGTCTGTTTACGATGCTGTTGAAGGAACACTTACACCAAAAGAGCCACTTGCTGACGGTGAACATAATTTAAGTTATACCTTGACTGATCCAGCTGGTAATGAAAGTGTTCAGAGTGACCCAATCAAAGTCATTATTGATACAGTTCCACCAGATCAACCAAATGCTCCAACTCAGTATATTGATGACAAAGATCCTCAGACAGGAACATTTGATACGGATACACCAACAAATGACCCAACACCGAGCATCATTATTGACCCATTAAAAGATGGTGAAACAGCGATACTTTATGTTGATGATAAGCCAGTTGAGTCTATTTATGATGCAGAGAAAGGTACATTGACGCCAATCGATCCATTGGATGAGGGTAGTCACGATATTACATATAGTGTAGTAGATGTTGCAGGCAATGAAAGTTTACAGAGTGATCCAGATCATCCTTTAACCATTGTGATTGATACTATAGTACCAGATGTACTTACGATCACATCATTTACTGATAATTGGGGAAACAATCAGGGTACATATTCAGATTTTGTCAACACCTATACAAATGACCGTACGCCAACATTAAATGGAACCAGTGCAGAACCTGGCGCTCTTATTACTTTAAAAGACGAAACTAATAAGGTATTAGGTACGGCTATTGCCGATATAAATGGTCAATGGTCTATTACTCCAACAGATGACAATACACTGGATAGGGGAGAATATCAAAAAACATTATATGTTACTGAAACAGATAAAGCTGGAAATGTGAGTGCTGAAACAAAATGTGTTTTGAATATTGACACTTTTGCGTACGCGGGAACACAGACTTTGACTACGATTACAGATATTTTAGGTAACGTAATAAAACCAAACTCAATTATCGATCCAACAACTTTGTTAGTAATTTCGGGAACCATTGAAATACCTTTAGCTGCCAATGAAAAGGTATTACTCATGCCCGATAAATTCGATTCTTCGTATGGTGTAGAAGTTACGATGCTCACAGCTACAACATGGACAGTTACGATAGACCCTATGAATTTCCGTATGCAGCAAAGTGACTCAGATATGGGATTTATCAATTTTATGGCTCGTGTTGTAGATGCAGCAGGTAATGATTCAGGTGATACACGTGCATATCCGATCAAGTTTGATTTAACTCAAACTTCAGATGAAATGATAACGCCTAGAGCTCTTCTACTTGATTCAGAATTAACTACAACAAATGTAGATAATAATGTGGATAACAAAGAATTAATTTCGAATGTGATTCCTCAAATTTTTAATTTTACAAGAACACTTCAAATGGGGGTTATGATGGCTGATAATTTGGCTGCAATTACAGGAATTAGAGATGATAAAGAACCTCTAATCACGACTGTTTTAAATAATGGTTATACTGATGATACTGCACCTTTGTTAGAAGGTAGTTTGACTAGCAGTTTATCTACAGGAGAAACAGTAGGCGTATATCGAGATGGTGTCAAAATTGGTACGGCAGAAGTAAGCGGAACCACATGGAGTTATCAAGATAGTGGTTTACTAAATGGTAACCAATATAAATACACAGTAGCAGTTGAAAACTCAATAGGAGTGAAGGGGACTGAATCGGACATTTATTTAATAAATGTTGATAATGGAGTTTCAGATGCGAATGTTATTTCTCAAGATGAAAGTGTAAATATTTTTGCTCGTGATGCTGGGTTATCCCAAGTAATTACAATCACAGAAATATATGACAATAAGGGGCCTGGAATTGGCGTAATTGCAGAGGGTAATGTTACAAATGATGACTTACCTGAAATTAGAGGTAGTTTAAGTCAACCGTTGGCTACTGGTGAAGCGGTTTATATCTTGCGTAATGGTGTTGAAGTCGGAGAGGCAACAGTTACTGGTACAGAGTGGACATTTGAGGACGGAGGACTAGGAAGTAGACAAGCCTATACTTACACAGCCATTATCAAAGATATTGATGGGAATATTATTAGTACAAGTAATATTTATGTGATTCAAACCAACTTTGATGATCCAGATGATTTTATAAGTATCAATTATGTTAATGATAATGTGTCTCCAATCACTGGATTGGTTGATCATAATGGATATACCAATGACACCACCCCTACGGTAGAAGGTGTTCTAAAATTATCAGTAAGTTATGACAAGTTGGTCGTGTATCGTGATGGTCTAGAGGTTGGTGAAGCTACTGTTCAGGGGGATACATGGAAATTTGCTGATGACTTGAGTTTAAGCTCACAAGGAGAGCACAAATATCAAGTTAAAGCCTTTGATGGTACGACTGAAGTTTCGACTTCAAATGAGTTCATTATAAACTTTGATACTGTTGCTCCATCGGCGACGGTAACCATCACAAGCTATCATGATGATATCTCTCCATTGACGGGTGATTTTTTAAGTAATTCATCGACAAACGATACTTCTCCAACTTTAAATCTTAAAGTTAACGGGGTTATTGGTTCTAACGAATCGGTATATGTGTATAGAGATGGGCAATATATTGGTAAAGCGACCTTGGTCAGCGGTTCAGATTATCAATTTATTGATAATAGTTTAGAAGATGGACAGACTTATACCTATACCACTCGTGTTGTGGATGCGGCAGGTAATGCAGGTGTACTGAGCAGTGAGTTTAATATTACTGTTGATTTAACACCGCCAGCACAACCTGTGGCACCAATGGAATATATTGATGACATTGGTTCAATTCAGGGAACATTTGGAACAGACACAGTCACTGATGATACGAAACCGGCATTAAAAATCGGTATCACTGATGAAACCCCAACTTTATATGTAGATGGGGTGAAAGTTGCAGCAACGTATGATCCAGTTGAGGGTACTTTGACTCCAGTTACTGCTTTGACAGATGGAAGTCATGATCTAAGTTATACCCTGACGGATGCAGCAGGTAATGAAAGTATTGAAAGTGAGGCTGTTACAGTTATTGTTGATACAGTTCCACCAGTACAACCAGTATCTCCATCAGAATATATAGATAACGTTGATCCATTAGCAGGAACATTTGTCACAGATACAACGACGAATGACACGACACCGAGTTTGATTATAGGTGCTGTAGCAGTAGATGAAACACCAACTTTATATGTAGATGGACAGGCTATTGACTCAGTCTATGATGCAGTAAACGGTACACTGACTCCTGTTTCTGCTTTGGGAGATGGAAGTCATGATCTGAGCTATACCTTGACGGATATTGCTGGCAATGAAAGTCTTCCAAGCGGTTCAATTGCAATCATCATTGATACCATAGCACCAACTGCAAATGCAAACATCAAGAATTATATAGATGACACTGGTTTGATTACCGGGGAGTTCTTGAAAGATACCATAACTGATGATACCTCACCGACGTTGAACATTAATATTAATGCAGCCCTTGGAGTAGGTGAAACCGTCCAAATCTTTAGGGATGGTATATATGTTGGTACAGCAGTAGAAGTTGCCAACAAAAAATACCAATTCACGGATAACACCAGTGGATTGATTGATGGAAAAACTTATAAATACTCGGCTTGTGTGATTGATACGGCAGGTAATCAGGGCAAGATGAGTGGTAACTTTAAAATTACCATTGATTTAACTCCACCAGATCAGCCAAATGCACCAACAGCGTATATTGATAATGTCGACCCAGCTCAAGGTACTTTCGCATCTAACACCGTAACTAATGACACTACACCAAGCATTATTATTGATCCGTTAGGTGCTGATGAGATCAGTGCAAGTCTGTATATCAACGGAGTTAAAGTAAACGCGATTTATGATATAGCTACAAATACTTTAACACCAGTCGATGCGCTTCCTGATGGTTCTTATAGTGCGACCTATACTGTAATTGACTCAACAGGAATTGAAAGTCAGCAAAGTGCGCCGATTTTATTCACGGTTGATACTATTGCACCAGATAAGCCAGCTGCACCAACTCATTACTATGATAATACTGGGCTTGTGCAGGGGGAATTTACCGTTGATACTATTACTGATGATACAACACCAGGTATCATCATCGGTCAATTACCTACAGGTACATCTTCAATGCTATTTGTCAATGGTAAACCTGTAGATGCGATCTATGATCCAAGTACAGGTTATTTGACACCAATTGAACCATTAACTGATGGCGAGCATGAATTTAGCTACATATTGCTAGATCAGGCTAAAAACCAAAGTGCGCAAAGTGATCCTGTTGTGATTACGATTAGTACCAAGCCAGACGTATCAGATGTGACGACAACGTTTAACTTATCTGTTGATACAGCTGATGGTGTGAATGCAGCAGGTTATACATCAACGATTACTGCTAGCAATAATGACTTTATTACCCGTGATAATACTCCTGAAATTTCAGGTGTCTTAAACAGGGAATTAAAAGCGAGTGAAATGTTACAAGTCTCTGAAGATGGCGGTGTAACATGGTCTGATGTGACTGTTCTTGATGGCGTAAAATGGAAATATATTTCTGATGCTTATTCTACCGATACGATTTTAAACTATGCATTTAGAGTTCGTGATCAGTTTGGTAGCTTTTCAGATATATTGACCGGTCAAGATCGTCGAGTTGTTGTTGATTTAACTGCACCAGATGCACTGGTTATGCAGCCTGCTCTTAGTGCTAAATCAGATCTAAATTCAACATTTACATTTACGAGTGACCAGTACGGAAAAATAGAGCCAGGTACAAAAATTGCCATTGTTCAAGATGTAAATGACAATGATATGTGGCAAGAAGGCCTGGATAAAATCATTGCCTATGCAGTGGCGGATGATCAAGGACAATGGACGATTTCTACCAAATTACCTGCAGGAGATATTTCTGTTGGATTTATGCTTTGGGACCAGGCTGGTAATGCATCAGCATTAAGTCCAACCACAACCACGATGGTAACTGCTTCTCCGAATAATGCTGAAGTGATTACAACCAACTGGGGTGGAACAACAGATGGTGATGGTTATGGTGTAAATGCTGCTGCTGTAACGATTAATGAAGATGGCAGTTATTCATTCTGGCAAAGTGTCAGGGGAACCACTAAAACAAATATGGCTTATGCAGGTCGTGTGTATTCAATTTCTGAGGATATTTACTCAGCAAGTTCAAGCTATCTAGCAGAGCCTTCAGCAAGCTATCGTAAAGGTTTTGGTGGGTTTGTCGCTTCAGCAGTATTTGCTGATATCAACCGTGATGGTTATATGGATGTAATGTCACAAGTTAGTGATGATAATGACAGTGATACTACGCCATATTGGATCAATAACGGTGATGGAACGTATACTGGTAAATTATTTAATCAGGGTACAACGACTCATATTGGTGGTGTGATTGCTTATGACAGGACAGGTGATTTCTACATAGACTTTGTAGCAGCAGATTCATGCTCAGATTCGTTGGTATTTATTAAAAATAATGGTGGTACGCTTGTATTAGAAACAACGAAAGAGGCATATAGCTACTCTGAAGCGGTCTATAGCTATGTTTATAAAAAAGTTGGTTGTTATTATAAATATGTACAAGTGGTTACATATGAAACTCGAACTGGATATAAGGATGTTAATGGTATTGCATCTAGTGCGATGACTATCACGAATGGATTGGGTACAGGCAGTGTGACTGGTAAAGCGATGCCAAAAGATCTATCGCTTTTACATGATATTGCAGCAGTTGATTTAGACAATAATGGTACTGTTGATCTAGTTGCACACGTAGACTATAACGGTGGATCATCTTCTGCGGGTGATAGTTCTAGAGGTATGGGAGTGCTCTACAACTCGGGCACTGCTGCTGGCTTTACCTATATCAATAAGGCGAACATCTTTACCAATGATGGTGGTACAGACTACGGTAATCTTCCTCAAACCATACTTTTTGCAGACTTTAACGGCGATGGCTGGTTGGATATGTATCTTAACCGTGGTTCTAAAGGTGGTGTAAACTCTGATGAAAGTCGTATTTATTTAAATGATGGTAAAGGACAGCTCAATGCCACGGATACCCAGGCTTTATGGTTTGGTGATAAGTTAGCAGGTGGTACAGCATTTGCAATCGACTGGAATCTTGATGGTAAAGCAGATATCGTTGAAGTCCCTACTCAGGTTGCTGGTTCAATCCAGTCAGGATTTGCACCGACACTTTATTTAAATCACGGCAATAATGTCTGGGGTAGTGATGCAATTGCCTTAACAGGTACGAAGTATTCGGATATTACAGGAGCGATGGCGGTTGACTATGACTGGGATGGTGCTGTTGATTTAGTATTATCTCGTGCAGGAGCAGATGCCTCTGTAGTTGCATCCACTAACAGTGCACCTACAGTTATTGTTCGCAATACAAATGTTGCTGCTGATGGTACGAGTTTGCATTTCAAGATTGTCGATAGTAAAGGAGTCAACAGTTTTTACGGTAACACTGTTAAGCTCTATGATTCAAAAGGTGAACTTGTTGCAACGCAGGTCATTAATCCTCAATCCGCTGGTTCTACTGATAGCACGGCTCTAGTTCATTTCTATAGATTAGATCCAAATGAGACTTATTCCCTACAAATGCTTCGTATTGCTGGAGGAATAAATGACAATGTTGGAGGATTGAGCAACTTAGGTGGCTATACAAATGTTCAAGTCAACTCTGACTGGACAGGACTAGTTGCTGGTAAGGCATATGAAGCTCACGTTTTAACAACAGAAACGAATACAGCAGTGAATAACAGCAATATCACTCAGGGAGTAGTGGGGACAGGTTATAATGATCATTTTTATGCGACCTTAGGTAATGATAAGTACAACGGCGCTGGTGGCTGGAAGACCAGTATTGATGGTACTAAAACATGGGTTGCAGATGGTGGGCAGGATGTACTTGATTACAGTAGCTTAAATGGACAAGTTGATATTAATGTTGTAACTGGCGTGGCAACAAAAGTGATCAATGGTGTATCTTATACTGATACTTTTGAAAATATAGAACAATTTGTCGCTGCTAAAGGTAATACGACATTCACTGGAGATACTTTTGATAATACATTTGTAGGTGGTACAGGAAATGATGTATTCAATATAGCGTCTGGTGGTAGTGATACAATTGTTTTAAATTTATTAGATGACACAAATGTAACTGGCGGTAATGGTTCTGATGTTATCAATGGTTTTCATATTGGAAAAGTTGGTACGGACAGTCATGCCGACATTATCAATATACATGATTTATTAGATAACTATGCTGGTACAGCGAGTTTGTATAAAGATACAGATAGTTTGAAACTGGATATAGCATCTTCTGATTTGAATAAATATTTACAGGTCACTAATGATGGCACTAATACCTATGTTAAAGTGGATTTAAATGGTACAGGTCATGATTATGCAACCGTATTAACGTTGCATGATGTGAAGACTGATCTATTAACATTATTAGCAAATAACCAGCTTGTGATTTAGTCTAATCGGGATTATATAAATTTAATCAGGCATCTACTTCAATGGAAGTAGATGCCTTTTTATTTTGCAATGGGGACTATTGAGCTCCAGTTTTTGGTACAAGATTTCCCATTACTTTTGACGTGTCATACTTTTTAGAACATTGTCTTTATCAATAAAGTGATGTTTAAGTGCCATGAGAATGTGACCGATAACTAAAAATCCAGCAAACCAGGAGATATAGATATGTAATGGTTTAACGATACTTAAAATCTGTGGATTTTCACCTATGAGTCGAGGGATATTAAACAAGTATAGAACTGGTGCAGGATGACCAGCACTCCAGCTAAATAAACATCCAGTGATTGGTAAGGCAAGTAAAATCAGGTACAAAGCTAAATGTCCTAAATGTGCCATTACTTTCATTGAAGGTGACATTGAATCTGGTAATTCAGGTACTGGGTGTGTATAGCGCCAAAAAATACGTATCACCACTAGAAAAATAATGGTTGTCGCAATATTTTTATGTAATGTAATTACGTCACCTTTAAAGCTACCATCAGTTTCATAACTTAAAAAATTCCCGCTATAGAAGCCGATGAGCCAAGCAACAATAAATATTATTGCCATAAGCCAATGAATGATCTGGGCTGTTTTTGTGTAGTATTGAGCATTATTTTTCATAAATACTAAAATTGGTTAAAAATTTACGCCATACTAAACAATATTTTTTTTAAGCTGTAGTCTACTAATTGCAACGTTATAGCTATATTTTTGCAACGATGGTAATCAATCAATTTTTCGTATTTATTTTAAACAATTAACTTACTTTTACAGATTTACACTAAATAGGAT
>NZ_OOGT01000155.1 GCF_900323515.1 Acinetobacter stercoris
GCAATTAGGTGAAAACTATAAAATATAAATTTTTAATGAATCTAATTTGTGATTGGGGGCAATATGGATGAAAAAGTTCAGAACTTAAAAGTAATGGTAATTGATGATTCTAAAACTATTCGTAGAACGGCTGAAACCTTATTGCAACGGGAGGGCTTTGAGGTTGTTACTGCTGTCGATGGTTTTGAAGCACTTTCCAAAATAGCAGAGTCAAATCCTGATATTATATTTGTAGATGTCATGATGCCACGTCTAGATGGGTATCAAACATGTGCATTAATCAAGAATTCACAGAGTTACCAACATATTCCAGTGATCATGTTATCAAGTAAGGATGGCTTGTTTGATCAGGCCAAAGGGCGTGTAGTTGGCTCGGATGAATACCTGACTAAACCCTTTAGCAAAGACGAATTACTTGGTGCTATACGGAATTTAGTTAAGACCTAACAGTAAACGGAGAGAAAATGGCTCGTATTCTTATTGTCGATGATTCACCAACCGAAATGTTCCGTTTTAAGGAAATTCTATCCAAACATGGGTTTGATGTGCTTGAAGCAAATAATGGTGCAGATGGTGTGACTCTGGCGCAGGCTGAACAACCAGATTTAATTTTGATGGATGTTGTCATGCCTGGAGTAAACGGGTTTCAGGCAACGAGACAGATTACACGTGCCGAAAAAACCAGACATATTCCTGTTGTTATCGTGAGTACCAAAGATCAGGACATTGACCGGGTATGGGGAAAACGGCAAGGTGCGACAGATTATTTAATAAAACCTGTTGATGAAACTCAATTAATACAAGTTATTCAGCAGAACTTGAATATGGAATAGCTTATGGCGGCAAAAGGGTTTATCGAGTTACTCCGATTATCTCAACGCGGAAAAAAAAACCTGATTGAACATAATGATGAAACTTACAGATGGTCAGGAATTGCATTTGAAATGATGGGGCAACTTTTTGTTGCACCTCTTGGGGAAGTATCAGAGGTAATTTTTCCTCCAAAATTTACCACAGTACCCAAAGTCCAGAACTGGATTAAAGGTATCGCCAATATTCGTGGAAGACTTTTGTCTATTGCGGATCTGGCTTGTTTTTTGACAGGACAAAATACTGCGAATACGGCAACACAAAAAATTATTTGTGTCAGTCATCATGAACACTATATGGGGTTAAGTGTAGAACGGGTTTTGGGTATCCAGCATTTCAATAAAAAAAGTTATTTCCTAGAAAACCCAGACCTCAATTCCAAAGTAAAACCATATTGCTCAGGTTATTTTCATCAGCATAATCAAATGTGGAATATATTCTTGTTCAGTCGCTTACTGAAAGATCCACATTATATGAATGTAACAGAAAAAAGATAAATATTTTGTGCATTGATCATCATTCAATGTATTGGGGAGAAAATGAATGGTCTCTAAACTTGACCAGACAAAGTTGAATGGATCTGGTAAAGATAATTCAGCAGGTAATTCAAATGAACACAGTGGTTTTTTTCATTTGCTTGGGGATAATGAACAATCAAAATCGCATATACGTATTGCAATTTTGAGCTTGGTTGTAGCTTTGGGAATATTGGTCTATATGCTTTATAGTGTTCCTAAACATAATACTTTGACCCGAAGTTTAGGTGAGTTGAAATTATTATCCCAGACTATTTCAAGGCAGGCGATTGAGGCTACATCTTCAGGATCAGATCAGGCTCTAAAAGAGTTAAATAGCTCAAAAGAGTCATTTTCAACACATTTAAAAGTCGTGCAAAACTCATTTTCAAAGCAGAAAGAGTTTAAGGATATAGAGCAATCGTGGTCAAAACTTTCTAAAGATATCAGTACAATTACTGCACAGCAAAAAGTTTTGAATCAGCTTTATGACACGAATATTGCTTTGAATGAAAGTGTGCCAAAAGTCCAGGCAGACTACAATTTATTAGTAGAGCAAATGGCAAAAGCAGATTATTCAAGTGATCAGATACTCATTGCTAAAAATCAGGTTTTTCTTGCTGAGCGTTTATTAAATGCATCAGAGTCTTTGTTAAATCCTGCAGTTAAATCTAAAGTAAATTCTCGAGACTTTAGTGCAGATACCGAAGCATTTGGCAGTTATTTAACTGCTCAGCTCAATGGAAATAGCAAGCTGAAAGTGGCACGTGTCGAACAAAAAAGCATGCGTGAAACATTACTGCATATCCAGTCTGGTTATGAAAAAGTACTTAAACCAGCATCCAGTATTATTCTAAAAAATACGAATGAAATTGTTCAAATTCAGCAGGCTACATCTGAAATTGCTGTTTTATCCAGTCATTTGTTGGTCAGTCTGAATCAACTCTCTGTAGGGGATGTGAGTGGAACAATTATCCCGGGATTATTGCTCATTGTTGCTCTGGCGTTATTTCTTTATCATATTTTTAAAATTTTGGTTTCTCGTGTTCAGGCTGATCAGATTAGAAATGAAGCCGATAAGAAAAATCTGTTGAAGTTAAAAAATGATAATGACCGTAAGCAAGAGGCAATTTTACGTTTACTGGATGAAATCGGTGATTTAGCTGATGGTGATTTAAGAACTTATGCAACGGTTTCTGAGGATGTAACAGGGGCTATTGCAGACTCAATTAACTTTGCTATTGAACAATTGAGAGAGTTGGTTTCACGAATTAATGAAACATCGCAAGAAGTATCCCGCTATTCTCAGGATACTCAGAATCTTACCAATCAGTTAGCTGATGCATCTGAACATCAAGCACAAGAGATTGCAGGAGCCTCAGTTGCAATTAATGAGATTGTAAATTCGATTGAGGATGTTTCATCAAATGCATCTGAGTCTGCAATGGTTGCACAACGTTCCGTAGAGCTTGCAGAAAACGGAGCAAATGTTGTGAATCGCTCGATTGCAGGTATGGATACTATTCGTGAACAGATTCAGGAAACAGCGAAAAGGATTAAACGCTTAGGAGAATCTTCTCAAGAAATCGGAAATATTGTTGCATTGATCAATGATATTGCTGATCAAACGAATATCCTTGCTTTAAATGCTGCTATTCAGGCTTCTACTGCTGGTGAGGCAGGTCGTGGTTTTGCTGTGGTCGCCGATGAAGTACAAAGGTTGGCAGAACGTTCTACATCTGCGACCAAACAGATTGAAACACTGGTTAAAACAATTCAGATGGATACCAATGAAGCTGTAATCTCTATGGAACTTACAACTACAGAGGTAGTTCGCGGTGCAAATCTCGCTAAAGATGCAGGATTGGCATTAGGTGAGATTCAAAACGTATCACATAATCTGGCGAAACTGATTGAAAGTATTTCTGATGCAACACAATTACAGTCTGCCTCAGCAGGACATATTGCTCATACCATGAAGGTTGTGCAGGAAATTACAGCACAAACCACGGGTGCTACTTTTGATACTGCTCGTTCCGTTTCTGAGTTGGCAAATTTAGCTGATTCTCTTAGACATTCTGTTTCAGATTTTAAATTGCCAGAATAAAACGGCACTCTTGGGGAAGCGATATTTTTATATCGCTTTGAGTGGAAGTATTTGAAGATATTGCGAGCTAGTTTTAACTAACTTGCAGCATACTTTTCATAGCTAAAAGTCTCATTGGGACAATAGTAGAAGCTGATGCCATGAAAGAAATATTAAAACAGTTAGTTGAAACGGTTTATTTGCCAGAAGATGTTTATTTAGAGCAAGATATTGAAATATTAGATATATTTATTGAAGAGTTTCATGATATTTGTGAACAGCTTAGGTTGCTTCTTGCAGATTGGAGCAGTAGCCCTGAACAAGAACAGCTGACTGTGGAGATTCGTAGGTTTTTTCATACCTTAAAAGGTTCTGGACGTATGGTTGGAGCCGAAAATTTGGCAGAACTTGCGTGGACTGTTGAAGATACATTGAACAAGGTTATATCTCAAAAAATAACTTTGACATCAGATCTTGTGCGTTATGTTCAGACGGTTTTTAATATTTATATATACAAGTATTATCCAGATTTTTATCTAAAGCGTAATCATTCACTTGATATTCGTCCTTTGATTTTATTGGGTCAGCAATTACAAAAGCAGCAAAAGCTGAATCAAGATTTAGCTGTTCTTTTAGAATTGTCTCTAACTCTAAATCATCAGGAAGCTTCTACTGGTTTAGAGTTAGATAACTTTGCAGATGATTTAAAGCCAGAAAGTATTCATAACAAAGGGGAGGACGTTCAGGTTACTAGTCAGAAAACCGATAAAACTTTATCCATATCAATGGATTCAGAAACTTTCTCAATTTTTATGGAGGAAGTTGAAGAGCATCGACAAACTATTCAGGACTTCTTGGTTTTGGAGACTCCTGAATTTGAACAATATAACCAATTGATTCGTGCCTTACATACACTGAAAGGTAGTTCAGGTATGGCGCATATAGATCATATATTTGATGCAAGTGCGAAAATAGAACAGGTCTTTAAGATATTTATTCATGAAGATATAGAAGACTGTAATAATGAAAAAACTTTACTAGAACATTTCTATTCCTTTTTAAATGATTATATTTTTATTTTGAAAACTGATGCATCAATGATAAGGCTTCAAAAAATATATGATAATTATATTGAAGCTTCAAATGATTATGATTTTAAAAATATATTAAGAGAGGATCAGTCTAACCAAGAAAATATAGTCATTGAACTCTTGGAATTAAATATTGATGATATATTAAATGTTGAATATGAGTGTGTAAATAAACTCAAATATCAAGGAAAAAATTATATTATTGAACTTTTGCAACAAGTTCAGAAAATAATATTAAAGTCAGATCAAAAAGCTACAAAGGGTTTATGTGATTTATGTCGAAATTTAGAAGGAATACATCAACAGCTGAATTCTTTATCTGAGTCTTTATTTCAGAAATTGGCAGATCACACTAAATTTTTGAATTTCTTTATAGAATCACATCAACTGTTAACCCAGTTCTTTGATCATCTTGCAGCAGGTCAGCGTGTATGTCTTACCCAAAATGATATAAAACCCATAAATGATTTAATAGAATTGATCGCACAGCTAAATACTGAGCAAACTCAGCTTGGTGAAATGGAAGCACCAAAGTCATTTGAAATAAATTATCATACTGATTTTTCTCGTCAAATTTCTACTGATAAAGCTAAAATATATTCTAGTGAAGCTATCCAGGATTTTGATAAAGATGTACTTGAAATCTTTATAGAGGAAGCTGATGAGCTTTTGATTAAGATTGAAAATGCATTTGGTCAGTGGAGTACTGAACTTGAAAATGTTCCAGTATTGACAGAGCTCATGCGTTATTTGCACACTCTAAAAGGCGGTGCAAATATGCTACAAGCTACAAATATCGGGCTGCTCGCACACCAGTTAGAAACAATTTATGAGCAGGCTATAAAACGACAAATCCCAATAAACCAAAATTTATCAGCAATCTTACGTATAGCCCAGGATGATGTTGCTGACCGTTTAGCATTACTGAAATCTGAACATAGAGACTATCCAGCAGCAGGGTTGTTACATGCGTTGCATGATGTCCATCGATATCTGGATCAAGCAGATGTTCAGTTAGAAGCTGGATTGCAAAATCCATTAAATATATTTACTAATGATCAACAGGAAAATGAGCAACAGGATTCACACGATTTATTACAACAGATGTACTGTGAAGAAGCTCAGGAATTAATTCAAAAAGCATTACGTTTGCTTAAACAGTGGTTTGAGCAAAGAGGAAATCATAGTTTATTGATTGAGCTACAACGTGCTGTACATACAATAAAAGGAGGGGCAAAACAGTTAGGTTTACAAGCTGTTGCAGAAGTGTCCTATCAGTTAGAAAGAACATTTGAACAGTACGCACTTTATCATTTTAATTCCAATGCAAATGATGTTCTCCTGGAAAATGTACTTTTATGGTTGAGAAATGCGATACAAAATAAAGTCTATGAACAGTCTGAGCAATTAAAATTACAACTCCAAAATATTGAATATGTCGATGTTTCTGCTCAATTGCCGAGCGATATTATTCGAAAAGATATCTCTCATGAAAGTGCCAGTCTGATTCATTTTGCTGAACATGAAATTGAGCCACCATCAATGTATGGTGCATGGGAACACCATGTTAAATCTGGTCAAAGTCAGGAGATGATACGGGTTTCAGCAAATCTGGTTGAAAAAATGATTGATTTGTCTGGTGAAAATTCGATTAGTCGGTCAAGGGTGGAATTGGATCTTCATCAATTACAATCGACTTTATCTGAAATGGAGTTAACAATTTTCCGTTTAGCTGATCAATTACGTCGTATGGAAGGAGAATTAGAGTCACAGATCCTTGCTAAGCATAATGACGAAGTTACGATATATCAGGATTTTGACCCTTTGGAAATGGATCAATACTCTTCATTGAATCAATTATCAAAATCTTTGGCAGAGTCTGCATCGGATTTGATTGATTTTAAAACGACACTGGTTGAAAAAATCAGAGATACTGAAAATTTACTGCTACAACAATCTCGTATCCAAAATGAAATGCAAGATGGTCTGATGCAAACACGATTGGTACCTTTTTCGAGGTTATTACCAAGATTACAACGCTTAGTTCGCCAAATTTCATCTTCACTGGACAGACCAGCAGAATTGATTGTGAATAATGTTGATGGTGAGTTTGACAGAAATATTCTAGAAAAATTAGTCGTGCCTTTTGAGCATATGCTTCGTAATGCTATTGATCACGGTATCGAAGATACTGATATCAGACTAGCTTTGGGTAAACCTGCTGTTGGACAGATTCATATTGATGTACAACGTTTGGGAACTGATTTAGTTGTTGTCTTTAGTGATGATGGTAAAGGAATTGATGTCCAAAAAATTAAAGCAAAAGCAATTAAAGAAAAGCTTATAAAGTCTTATCAAAAGCTTGATCATTCAGAAATTATGCAGCTTATTTTTAACTCAGGATTAAGTACTGCAAAATCATTGACCCAAATTTCAGGACGGGGTGTGGGACTTGATGTCGTCCAGACAGAGATTAAACGTCTGGGTGGACAGATTACCGTTGAATCCACACCAGAAAAGGGGACCCGTTTTATTATTCAGGTACCTACTGCTGTAGCAACAAGTGATGCATTAATGGTTCGGGTGGCAGATCAACAGTTTGCCATTCCTCTGCTACAAATTGATCGTATCGTCAGGGTATCACCTCAAGTTTTAGAGGAGTATTTTCACAAAGCTCAGGACTATATCCTGATTGAAGGACAAAAATATCGGTTGAGATATTTATCCGAATTTGTAGGGCATCAGGCTGTACCTAAACTTTCTGGTATCGGGCATTCATTGCCAGTATTACTTATTAAAAACAGTTTGGGACAAACTGTGGCACTTTTAGTTGATCAACTTATGGGCTCAAGTCATAAGATTGTTGTGAAATCAATAGGTCAGCAATTTGCCAAACATATTGCCATTTCTGGTGCAACCATTCTGGCAAATGGTCAGGTTTGTCTCATTCTTGATTGTCATGTCTTGGCGCGTCAGATTCAGACCATGCCTAGGTCCATTAAAACGACACAAGATACTTTACATGATAGAAATATTGACCAGCGTCCATTGATTATGATTGTTGATGATTCGGTGACAGTAAGAAAGGTCACTACACGTTTGTTAGAGCGTAATGGATTTGATGTCGTAACGGCTAAAGATGGTGTTGATGCTGTTGAGCAACTTGAGAATATCAAACCAGATTTAATGCTATTAGATATTGAGATGCCACGTATGGATGGATTTGAGGTGACTTCACATGTCCGTCATCATGAAATTCACGAGAATCTGCCGATTATCATGATTACTTCAAGAACGGGTGAAAAACATAGAGAGCGAGCATTTAGCTTAGGAGTTTCTCGCTATATGGGTAAACCATTCCAGGAGTCTGAATTGCTCAATAACATTGCAATGATGCTTACTGTTAAAAATTAGGTTGTTTTGTTATGAGTTTATATCGTTCTACACCAGAAAATGAAAAAAAAGACCAGTTCTTGGATCAGTCACTAACGGTTTCTACTGGGGTAATTGATGCTTATATTATTGAATGTTTTGATGGGGTAGCTATGCTGTTGCCACAAAATATTGTTTTATCAGCAATAGATTGTGAAACCGTGGAAAGTTATGTGACTTGGCATGAAGATCAGCTTCCTGTATATGCTGTAAATGATCCTCAAATTCAGCAGGGAATTGCATTAATTATTGAGGGTGAAGGTATAGCTCAGCGATTTGCAATCATGTGTACTTCAATGCCAAGGACTGTGCGTTTACGGATTTCGGAGTTGACTGACGATCATCGTGAAAATACGAACCCATTTGTTTATCAATATGTTGTATTTGAAAATCGGTTATTTTATATCCCGGATTTAAATGAGATTTTCAATAGTTTACAAAAAAAGGAGTCTATCTAGACTCCTTCAAACTGATAAAACTGTTGTGCTAAGCAAGAAGTTTGATCAGAATTTTTTCGTAAATTTCAGCTAAAGGTTCTAATTCAGCTACATTGACATGTTCATCGATTTGATGGATGGTTGCATTTAATACACCTAGTTCAAGTACTTGAGCGCCAGTTGGTGCGATAAACCGTCCATCAGAAGTTCCTCCGCTTGTAGAAAGCTCAGTTTCTACACCCGTTGTCTCATGTATAGCATCACGAGCTGCGTTTACAAGCTCTCCGACTGGAGTTAAAAATGGTAATCCAGAAAGTGTCCAATCAATTGTATAATTCAAATGATGTTTATCTAAAATTTCAAGAACACGGCTTTTTAAAATATCGGCTGTAACTTCTGTTGAGTACCTGAAATTAAAAGTAACCTCTAAAGTGCCAGGAATAACATTGGTTGCTCCTGTACCAGCATGAATATTTGATATCTGGAATGTTGTTGCTGGAAAGTATTCATTCCCATGATCCCACACAGTTTCGCAAAGTTCTGTAATCACTTGCGATGCTTCATGGATCGGATTTTTCGCCAAATGTGGATAAGCAACGTGACCTTGTTGTCCCTGAACTTTGAGTACACCATTAAGTGAACCACGGCGTCCGTTTTTGATGACATCTCCGAGCACCTTGGTACTTGAAGGCTCACCAACTAAACACCAGGTCATTTTCTCGTTACGCGCTTCTAATGTTTCAACAACCTTTACAGTTCCATTGATTGACGGACCTTCTTCATCTGACGTAATTAAAAAAGCGATTGAACCTTTATGATCGGGATATTTATTTACAAAGCGCTCAGATGCAACAACCATTGCAGCCAAAGCTGTCTTCATATCTGCACTACCACGACCATAAAGTTTGCCATCACGAATTTCAGGGAGAAAAGGATCTGAATTCCAGGCATCTAGATTACCTGTTGGTACAACGTCAGTATGTCCTGCAAAACAAAATACTGGAGATTGTGTACCGCGTCTTGCCCATAAATTATCTACGTCATCGAAGCGCATGTTCTCAATGTTAAAACCGATTTTGGAAAGACGATCAGCCATAATTGTTTGGCAATTATGATCAACAGGAGTTACGGACGGTTGGCGTAATAATTCTAGGCTAAGATCTAAAGTATCTGAATGAGTCATGGAAGTGAATAAGTAACTTGAATGTGTTTAGTATGATAATAGAAGTTGCTGTTGAAAAGCAGATATAAATAAAAAAACCTTATCAAAAGATAAGGCTTTTCTAGAAAATAGGATAAATTATAATTTATCTTGAGTTTTTTGCGCGCTATCACTTACAGCATTACCAGCTGAAGACACATCTTTGCCCACACCTTTGATT
>NZ_OOGT01000099.1 GCF_900323515.1 Acinetobacter stercoris
CAAACAGGTTAAAAATCCCATAAAAAATGTAAATTTAAACGCACTTTTAATTATGTGATTTAGTAGACATTATTTTACTTTATTCAGATTAACTTCTTTTCCATATTCCACTTCCATGCAAATAAAGCATTCTTTCTAAAAAAATATCAATTTTCTGTGAAATTACTTTTAAATCTTTAATCTGCCTATATCTTTACTCGTAATGGTTGCACTAAAGAACGATCTAATCTGTTAAGATATGAGCCGTTTTAAAATCCTGCTGAGAGTTTTTTGAATGACCACATTAACCACCTTAAAAACGCTTCTAGCCCAACGCATCATGATTATCGATGGCGCTATGGGTACGATGATCCAACGCCATAAACTGGAAGAAGCTGATTATCGTGGTGAACGTTTTGCTGATTGGGCACATGACCTAAAAGGTAATAATGACCTTTTGGTACTCACCCAACCACAAATCATTCAAGGGATTCATGAAGCTTATCTCGATGCAGGTGCAGATATCATTGAAACCAATAGCTTTAATGGTACCCGTGTTTCCATGTCTGACTATCACATGGAGGATCTGGTTCCTGAAATTAACCGTGAAGCTGCTCGTATCGCAAAAGCGGCTTGCGAGAAGTATTCAACCCCAGAAAAACCTCGTTTTGTAGCAGGTGTACTCGGGCCAACATCACGTACCTGCTCGATTTCTCCAAATGTAAACGACCCCGCATTTCGTAATATCACTTTTGATGAATTAAAAGATAACTATATTGAAGCAGCTCATGCACTCATTGAAGGTGGTGCAGATATCTTACTGATCGAAACAGTATTTGATACGCTAAACTGTAAAGCTGCGATTTTCGCTGTAAAAGAAGTATTTAAGCAAATTGGTCGTGAACTGCCACTGATGATTTCAGGAACGATTACTGATGCTTCTGGTCGCACCCTGACTGGTCAAACTGCCGAAGCTTTCTGGAACTCTGTACGTCATGGCGATCTACTTTCTATCGGCTTTAACTGTGCGCTTGGTGCTGATGCAATGCGTCCTCACGTTAAAACCATTGCTGATGTTGCAGATACTTTTGTTTCAGCTCACCCCAATGCAGGTTTGCCAAATGCTTTTGGTGAATACGATGAAACACCAGAACAAACAGCAGCATTTTTAAAAGAATTTGCCGAAAGTGGTTTGATCAATATCACTGGTGGTTGCTGTGGTACTACACCTGATCATATCCGTGCCATTTACAATGCTGTAAAAGACATCAAACCACGCCAGATCCCTGAAACCAGACCCGCTTGCCGTTTGAGTGGTTTAGAACCATTTAATATTTTTGATGATTCATTGTTTGTCAATGTAGGCGAACGTACCAACGTTACAGGTTCTAAAAAATTCTTACGTCTGATTCGTGAAGAAAACTATGCAGAAGCTTTAGATGTTGCCCGTCAACAGGTCGAAGCTGGCGCACAGGTGATCGATATCAACATGGATGAAGGAATGCTGGATAGCGAATATGCCATGGTGCATTTTCTCAATCTGGTCGCATCTGAACCTGATATTTCACGTGTACCGATCATGATTGACTCATCAAAATGGGACATTATTGAAGCGGGTTTAAAATGTGTTCAAGGTAAGCCGATTGTTAACTCGATTTCCTTAAAAGAAGGTTATGACGAGTTTGTGCACAAAGCTCGCCTTTGCCGTCAATATGGTGCTGCCATCATTGTTATGGCATTTGATGAGACAGGACAGGCGGATACTGCTGCGCGCAAACGTGAAATCTGTAAACGTTCTTATGATGTTTTAGTCAATGATGTCGGCTACCCTGCTGAAGACATCATTTTTGATCCAAACGTGTTTGCTGTAGCTACGGGTATTGAAGAACATAATAACTACGCAGTTGATTTTATTGAAGCAACTGGCTGGATTAAACAAAACCTGCCACATGCCATGATTTCAGGTGGTGTGTCTAACGTCTCATTCTCTTTCCGTGGAAATGAACCTGTCCGTGAAGCAATTCACTCTGTCTTCCTTTACCATGCCATCAAGCAAGGTATGACTATGGGGATCGTCAATGCTGGACAAATGGCGATTTATGATGACATTCCCAAAGCCCTTAAAGATGCGGTTGAAGATGTAATTCTCAACCAAAATCAGGGTGAAAGCGGTCAGGATGCCACAGAAAAACTGCTTGAAGTTGCTGAGCAGTATCGTGGTCAAAGTGCGGCTCAAAAACAAACTGAAGATCTCGAATGGCGTAATGAGAGCGTAGAAAAACGCCTTGAATATGCTTTAGTCAAAGGTATTACCACGTTTATCGATGAAGATACCGAAGAAGCACGTCTCAAAGCAGCTCGTCCTCTTGATGTGATCGAGGGACCTCTCATGGATGGTATGAATGTGGTTGGTGACTTGTTTGGTGCAGGTAAAATGTTCTTACCTCAGGTGGTGAAATCCGCACGTGTAATGAAACAGGCTGTAGCTTGGCTCAACCCATACATCGAAGCTGAAAAAACTGCTGGAGAATCCAAAGGTAAAGTGCTCATGGCAACCGTAAAAGGTGACGTACATGACATCGGTAAAAACATCGTAGGCGTGGTACTCGGCTGTAACGGTTATGACATTGTTGACCTTGGAGTAATGGTACCAGCCGAGAAAATTTTGCAAACTGCAATCGATGAAAAAGTCGATATCATCGGGCTTTCAGGATTAATTACCCCATCGCTTGATGAAATGGTCTTTGTTGCAAAAGAAATGCAACGTAAAGATTTTCATATCCCGCTTTTGATCGGTGGTGCTACCACATCTAAAGCACATACTGCAGTTAAAATTGATCCACAATATTCAAATGATGCCGTGATCTATGTTGCCGATGCATCACGTGCGGTTGGTGTCGCAACTTCGCTACTTTCTAAAGATAAAAAAGCAGACTTTGTTGCTGAGCACCGTGCCGAATATGCCAAAGTTCGTGAACGTATAGCCAACAAACAACCGAAAGCAGCCAAACTGTCATATACAGAATCAGTTGAAAATGGCTATAAAATCGATTGGAACAAATTTGTACCAGTAAAGCCGAATATGCTGGGGACCCAAACGATAACCAATTATCCTCTTGAAACGTTGCTTGAATATTTTGACTGGACACCATTCTTTATTTCATGGAGTCTCGCTGGAAAATTCCCGAACATTCTAAAAGATGAAATCGTCGGTGAAGCAGCTACTGATTTATACAATCAGGCACAAATCATGTTGAAGGATATCATCGAAAATAAACGTTTTGATGCCCGTGCGGTCTTTGGGATCTATCCTGCAAAACGTACAGGTACTGATACCGTGACTGTTTATGATGAACAGGGGCAAGCAACCCATCACTTTGAGCATGTCCGCCAACAGTCTGATAAAGTTACAGGTAAAGCCAATATGTCTCTGGCTGATTTTATTAGTCCAGATGATCAGAATCAGGATTATCTTGGTGGATTCACTGTTTCAATCTTTGGTGCTGAAGAGATGGCTAATGAATATAAAGCCAAAAGTGATGATTACTCTGCAATTCTGGCGCAATCTCTAGGTGATCGTTTTGCAGAAGCATTTGCCGAGCACTTGCATGAGCGTATCCGTAAAGAGTTCTGGGGTTATCAGGCAGATGAAAACCTTTCCAATGAAGAACTGATCAAAGAAAAATATGTCGGTATCCGCCCTGCCCCTGGTTACCCTGCCTGTCCTGAACATTCAGAAAAAGCATCCTTGTTTGACTGGTTAGGTTCAACTGATAAGATCGGTACACAGCTCACTTCAAGTTTTGCGATGTGGCCACCATCATCTGTCAGCGGTTTCTACTATGCAAACCCTGAATCTCAATATTTTAATGTCGGCAAGATTTTGCAGGATCAGCTAGAAGATTATGCAAAACGTAAAGGCTGGACTTTGGATGAAGCGAAACGCTGGTTAGCACCGAATCTGGATGATTCGATTTCTTAGAACTTCTCTAGTCCTCCCCTTTCCAAAGGGGGGGATTCGATTAATTTAAAAGTCCATCACTTCCTAAAATTATTTAACAACGCACTGGTAATCGACTTATTATTCTCAACAACTCTGCTCTTCTTGGCTTTTGCTGAATTATCAACAACACGTTCAATTTTGACAGCTTTTAACTTACCATTATTTTCTACAACAACAAACTTAACTCTTTCATTACGCTTTGGTTCACCATCAGCAAGCGGAAAATCAGAAATATGAAAGAAAATATCCTGTTCAAGCCCACCAATAAAACCAAACCCTTTTTCAGAATTATATTGTTTAATTTTACCTTGCTGAAATTCAGGTTTCATACATATTTCCCAGAGTGGTACACAATCACAGCATTATATTATACCTCGAACCAGTTCAATACAGTAAATAGACTTTAACTTGACTATCCATCACAAAACCTATTTTTTAAGGCTAAATTGTTCAATCCTGCTTTATAATACGCAGCTATTCTTCTCCCAGATATATATTTGTCGGTGTTTTTAATGAAAAAATTGATCAACGGTGCAGAAAACATCGTGACTGAGATGTGTAAAGGTTTTGTACTAGCACATCCTGAACTCGCATTTAATGAATCATATAAAATTATTTCACGCAAAGAAAAACACCAAAACGTAGCCCTGATTAGCGGTGGTGGCAGTGGACATGAACCAGCACATGCGGGCTTTGTTGGACAAGGCATGCTAGATGCAGCAGTTTGCGGTGATGTATTTGCATCTCCATCACAAATTCAAGTGTATAAGGCCCTGCAACAGGTCGCGACAGACAAAGGCGTACTGATGATCATCAAAAACTATTCTGGGGATATGATGAATTTCCAGAATGGTGCTGCTCTAGCTGTAGAGGATGGTATCAAAGTCGACTATGTAAAAGTTGCTGATGATATCGCAGTCAAAGACAGCTTATATACTGTAGGCCGTCGTGGTGTTGCTGGGACAGTACTTGTACATAAAATAGCAGGTGCTGTCGCATCTAAAGGTTATGATCTGGCAAGAGTAAAAGAAATTGCGCAAAAAGCAGCAGACAATGTCACAAGCCTTGGTTTTGCTTATACTTCTTGCACCGTACCAGCTAAAGGCACACCAACTTTCAGCTTAACAGAAGATGAAATGGAATACGGTGTTGGCATACATGGTGAACCTGGTATTCGTCGTGAAAAAATATTACCATCTAAAAAATTAGCGCAACGTATTGTCGATGATTTATTTTTAGATCGTCCTGATTTAACTGAGGTTGCCGTTCTGATCAATGGTTTTGGAACAACTCCACTACAGGAACTTTACGTATTCAACCATGACGTTTGCCAGCATCTTGCAAACGAAGGTATCAAGATCTACCGTACTTTTGTCGGCAATTATATGACCAGTATTGATATGTCTGGAGCATCGGTATCCCTGCTTGCTCTAGATGATGAATTAAAAGCCTACTTAGATGCGCCAGCCAACACCCCAGCATTTAAAATGGATGGTTCAGCAGCTTTAGCAGTTGAGTTATCTACAAATAATGTAAATGCAGAACATACATTAAATACCGATGTAGAAACACATGCAGAACATGCCTCTATAGTGAATGAACAGTTCACCATTGAAAATATGCGCTATATCGTTGATGTAATGAGTGCATGTATCATCAAAAATGAAGTTCCGTTTTGTGAACTTGATGCACATGCAGGTGATGGTGATTTTGGTATGAGTGTCGCCAAAGGTTTTAAACAACTAAAACGCCAATGGCATGAACTTGTTCAGACTCAAAAAATGGATGATTTTTTATTGAACTGTTCAATGATCATTATGGAACATTGTGGTGGTGCTTCAGGTCCAATCTGGGGTTCAGCTTTTCGTGCAGCAAGTAAATCCATCCAGGGTAAACAAACTCTTTGTGTAAATGACTTTGCTATCATGCTGCAAGAGGCAGTCAAAGGCATTCAAACCACAGGAGAGCGCTCATTTGGTCGTGGTGCTGTGGTAGGTGATAAAACACTGATTGATGCATTAGCCCCCTGTGCAGACTCATGGTCAGCGAATACTGATAAAACTTTTAGAGAAAATTTTATCTTAGGTGCTCAAGCTGCTGTTCAGGGAGCAGAATCGACCAAGGATATCACCGCTCGTATGGGTCGTGCCGGCACAGTTGGTGATCGTAGTTTAGGTTATCCAGATGCAGGTGCTTATGGTTTAGGTGTGATCTTTACGGATATTGCTGAACATTTGAAGTAGTGTTTTAAACAATCCTTAAAAGCATCGAATAGGTTTCGGTGCTTTTTTATTTCTAAATAGATTAACAGAAACTCCCCCCTTAACCACATCCCAATGATGCATCATCTTCCCAATTAAAACGTAATTAACGCAAATATCAATCTTCAATTTACCTTGAAAATATTCATGATGATCTACAAATTCATTAAATGCGTTTTCAAAGGATATGTAATCAGTCTCGTCATTCAGTCGAAATGAAGTCTTTTAACGCTAATCATAAAATTAAAGAAGTAACAGCTATTTTTCTAGGTGAAAATTAATACAGCTAGTTTCTAAAAACTCCTCAATCGTGTTTTCTATCACAAATTGATTGGTCCGCAGAACCTTTACACTGCATAAAGTAATAAGATTGGAACATTATCTATTCTTATAAACGCTCAACAAACAATATACCATCTAAATGATCGATTTCATGTTGCACAATACGTGCAGGGAATCCAGAAAATGTTGTCTCTATCTGTTCTCCACATAACGTGAAATATTTCACATGAATTGTTGTTGCACGAGCAACCTGTCCCCTTTGATCAGGTACACTTAAGCATCCCTCTTCACCTAAATCTGTTTCATCTGAAAAAGATAAAATCTCAGGATTGATCATCACGACAGGCTGCATTTCTGGTGCATCTGGATAACGAGGATTGGGACGAGAAGCAACGATAATGACCCTTTTTGAGACATAGACTTGCGGAGCTGCTATCCCGACACCATTGCGCTCAAACATTGTTACATTCATGGCATTTGAAAGCCCGATCAGCCATTCACTAGAAAACTCATCACTTGCGATTGTTGCAGCTTTTAGCTTTAAAATCTCTTCACCCTTTTGAGCAACAGGTAATATGGCACTCATTAAAATATCCAACGTCATATCTATTTTTTTATTATTATGTATTTTAGAAATTAACACTACTTCATTTCTCTCAATTACTTTTCAAGAAAATGCAATATTTTAATTGTGAGGTGGATGTCTCTGTTCAAGCTCCTGATAATATCTCACCTGATTTCGCCCATTTGCTTTAGCAAAATATAAAGCCTGATCTGCTCTATGAATGACTATTTCATTAGACAAATCCTCTAAAGATTCTGCTACGCCAAAACTTGCAGACACTTGAATTGAATGCAGTCTATTAATAACAATGGGCTTTTTTTGTAAATTTTGCCGGCAACATTCAGCTATAGCTACCGCCTGAGTTAAATTAGTCTCGTTCAAAATTAAAATGAACTCCTCTCCACCAAAGCGTCCAAGCAAGTCTTTTTCACGTAAATTCTGACTTAAAATATTTGCAACATTTTTTAAAACATTGTCCCCTGCATCATGCCCATAAGTATCATTAATATTTTTAAAATAATCTAAATCTATTAAAATCAGGGAATAGTGAATATTTTTTTCTTGTATACATTTCAGATGGTTGGCAATACTTCTACGGTTAAAAATACCTGTCAGTGGATCTATCAGACTCATTTCATTGAATAGTTTTTCTCTGTTTTTCCACTGTATTAACAATATTTCAAATAGCACAATACTGGCAAAAAAAATCGGGACATATAAAAAAAGCATACTGGATACCCAGAAATCATTTTTATACAAAACTGAAAACTTCAACTCTTCACTGAATATTGGCGCATAATCTATTCTTTCAGTTGCACTTAAATAAATCGCTATAAGTAAAAAAATAGTAATCGGAATAAACGTAAAGTAAATAATTCTACGTTCAAAAAGAACCAGACCAACTGAAATCAAACTGATATAGCCTGCTATCGTGGCAGGGCTGATAATTCCAATAGTGTACCCTCCCTTTATAAAAGTTAACCCAAAATAAAGAACAGCGACATAAGGAAAATATTTTTGGAAAAATTTATTATTTTTAAATAAAAAACAACTCAATATAAGAATGATAAATACAGTGATAACTACAATAAGATACCGCAAATGTCCCGCAAAATAACTTTTACTCAACCAGTGATGCAAAACATCATGTGTATATCCAAACCAGTACCAAGCCAGCCACAATATGTGATCCAATGCGCCCAATACCAAAATAAGTACACCTTTACTCACATTGCTCCAGTTAACAATGACACTCTCACTCATGAAGCGTTGGATTTTTAAATGGGTTAAATTAAGCCAATGAAATTTCATACATATAATTTTCACTCTATTTTTTGATTTATTTTTTATAAGTTTTTACTTTATCTATTAAATAACTTTTACTCAATATTTTTTATTCAAGTCGACATTGAATTCATCAATATCCGGCAGCAACAATCAACAAGTTTTCCAATATCAACATTATGCTTATTGCGAAAAACTTTCTTAAATAATGGTTGATTTTTCATTAGAAACAAGATTAATTAAGACCTTCGTAATGTGAACAACAATGAGCAGCATGGAAGCTTCTACTCAATTAACTCGTGAAGACAAACGCACTCTAGGTCTGTCTTCGCTCGGTGGTGCACTAGAGTTTTACGACTTTGTCATTTATGTATTCTATGCAAAGATTATCTCTGAATTATTCTTTCCAAGTACCTTAAGCCCCTTTTGGGCGATGCTAAACACTTATGGAATATTTGCCGCTGGCTATTTTTTCCGACCCTTAGGCGGTGTAGTCATGGCACACTTTGGTGATTTAGTTGGTCGTAAGCGTTTATTTACACTATCTATTTTACTGATGTCTTTACCCACACTGGTCATTGGTATCTTACCTACTTATGCCAGTATTGGTATTGCTGCACCGCTTTTATTATTACTCATGCGAATTATGCAGGGAATTGCAATCGGTGGTGAAATTCCTGCGGCATGGACATTTGTATCAGAGCATGTCCCAGAGAAAAAGATCGGTCTAGCCAATGGTTTTCTAACCGCAGGACTTTCTTTGGGGATCTTGCTCGGTGCATTAACATCATTATGGATTTCAAAACAGTTTACAGAAACCGAAATCCATGATTGGGCTTGGCGCATTGCCTTTATTATTGGTGGTATTTTTGGCTTTATTGCCCTGTACCTGAGAACCTATCTGAAAGAGACACCAGTATTTAAAGCGATGCAAGCAAGAAAGGAACTCTCTAAGGAGATCCCTGTAAAGCAGGTTCTAACTGATCATAAGTTAGGAGTGATTATCGGCATGCTATTTACATGGTTTCTGACAGGCTGTGTAGTTGTAATAATTTTAGCCATGCCTAACCTGCTGGCTGGCGCATTTGGCTTCCCGCGTCCTGTTGCCTTTGAAATGCAAAGTTCAGCTATCGTCATGCAAATGATCGGTTGCATTCTAGCTGGGCTTCTGGCTGATAAATTTGGTGCTGGAAAAGTCATGCTCTGGGGATCATTTGCAGTTGCCCTACTTGCAACTGTTTTCTTTAAGAGTCTGGGTTATGCCTCAACCCCATCAATATTTATTTTATATATGTTACTCGGTTTATGCTCTGGGACAGTAGGTATGGTGTCCTATAGTATGGTCAAAATGTTTCCTGCCCAGATTCGTTTTTCAGGTATCTCTTTTTCTTACAATGTCGCTTACGCTATTGCAGGAGGAATAACTTTACCTCTCATCCAATGGCTAAGTCAGTTTAGTACGATTGGTGCCATGTATTATATTTGGGTGGTAACAGCCGTTTCATTTGTTACAGCTATCGTCTATAGACATCGTTTTGAAAGAACTTAAGCTTTAAAACAGAAAATGCTGACAATAGTAATGGCAGCATTTTCTGTTCATATTTCTATTTCAAAATTTTATGACTGATTTAACTGCTTTCTAATTTCATCTTCTACGATTGCAATTTCTATTTCACTAAATTTGCGTATCTCACCCTCTGCATGACGTTCTAACATACCAGAAACAAGTGGAACTTTAACAAGCCATGCCAAGCTAATATGTATCTGTTGATCATCTCCAGTCACAAAACGGTCACAGCTTGCTTCTAATGATAAATTGGCTCCCAAGACTACAGTTGACTCTAAAATATCCAAATTGGTCACATCAGTACGATGTAGCTTAAATGCATCTTTCAGCAATTTTTTTGCAATATCTGGAATGTTAACATCCAGATTGTAACTTCGCTTCAATGTATAAATATCACCTGTTATTGAGGATTCTATTATTTTTAAGTTTTCTCCAGGAATCCTTTTACAAACAGCTTCATGCAATGTGGTGTCTGCTGCCAGCTTCTTAAATTCTTGTAATGATACATTTGGAATAGTCGCTTTAATCGTAAAACGGTGCGCCATAGATTCATCCTGTTTTTATAATGATCAAGGAAGGAATAATAAAGTCATCCATTGAAACGCTTTTTTCACATAGCGTCATTGGCTGAATATACATCTCTCAATCTGAATCTGACCACCACTGGCATTGATGACAATGCTACGGTTCAGGAAGCGAATTATGGCGTAAAACTCCTCTGCACCATCGTCTAACCCTGATGCCGCCCAGGTTGTTCCATGAGGAAACTCATATAACCAGTCGGCCTTATAAAAATCTGAAACAGAATCAAAATCTGCATATAGCTCAGGCGCAGCAGCAATTTTCGATGCAACGTCATCAAATCGTTCAAGCTGATACTGATTGAAATCAAGTAGCATGTGCTATACCTGTTCTTTATATTCCTTTAAAATTTGAAACTGCCTGTTTCTTTTTGACTTGTTCCCACTGCCACCAGCCAAACCCAGCCATGGCAACAAATGCAGCATATAAGCCAGCAGTTAGGAATAAGTCTTTATAAATAAACATACCGACATAAACAATATCGACAAATACCCATAAAATCCAGGTTGCAATATGCTTTTGACTCGTCCAGTAAGTTGCAAGCAAGCTAAAAGCTGCAAGTTGAGAATCCAGCATCGGGACTGCTGCATCTGTGAAATGTTTCAGGATCAAACCAAATAGCAAACCACCAGCCGCAGCCAATAACATTTGAAATAATGCGATTGGTACGCCTAAAGCTTCGATTCGAATCTCATGATCTTGTTGTTTTCCTTTTAACCAGTGATAAAAACCGTAAAAATTCACCACGATAAAGAAAAACTGTAATATTGTTTCACCGTATAATTTGAACGAATAAAATAAATAAGCATATAAAACAAAAGCCAGAAAATTAAACCACCAACACAGCATATTCCGCTTAATAGTTAGAGCAACACCAATAACACTAATCACAACAGCAAATATTTCTAGGGGAGACATAGGCTTTTGGCACAAAATCTAAAGAGGTTATTATGAAAAAAAGCATCATAATTGCAAGAAAAAGATCTGACTGTTTTAGCTAGTTTCTTGCAATTCATTGCTTTTATTATTCTTAACAAGGAATAAAATACTGAATAGCAATTAACTTATTATTTTTAAAATAAAATAAATATGCGTCATCACTTTGTTCTTTGTATACCCGTAAATAACTGTCATAATCTCTAACAGAAAAATCGTCAGAATCATCGGGCAATTTTTTCTCCCTTTGAACAACTTCTATCTGACTACCTGTCTGAAATAAATCACGCACTTGTTGGGTCGTCATACCAGCAACCAAACGTTTGTCTTCAACATCAACAATATCCTGTGACGTAAGTTTTGTAACCCCAAGAAGAGCAACTTCATCCTGAGTAAAACTCAAGATATAACGATCTACTAAAACCCGTTTCTCAGGCTGATCATCATCGAAAAAACCTCCACATTCAACATTCTGTTGAGTAAATAATGGTAATGCCTGCGTGATCTGGATTGAAAATGGGCTTTTCTCTATTTTTATTGCTTTTGCCAAACTGGTATTCAGTTTCTGGTTTGGATCTATCACTTTAATGAAATCTTTGTCTCTATAAAGATATTTCTCATCATTACCAAATGCTCTTCCTATGATCACACCATTTTGTATGATCTTGTCCAGTTCCAAAGCATTGAATTCTGACAGACCAGCATGATAGATAGAATCCAGAACATACTGGTTATTTTTGTTGAGGAAAACCGCATAGTTTGTTGAGGTTGCCTGACCACCACAATTATTAATGAGCGCATAGCCATAAATGAAATCATTAATACCATCCTGATTTAAATCTCCAATCAAAATGTGCTTTTCATGATCTGCCAGCTCATCAATTTCACAGCCACCAGCTTTCAATTCGGTCTGTTTTTGCCTAATTGCAGCCAATATCTGTGTTTCTTTATCACCTACTTTTGCAGATTGAGTTTGTTGATGATTATTTTTTTGCATCTGCTCATCCTGATCCGATGATTTTTGGCATGCGGATAATGTGATTCCTAAAGATAAACAGATAAGTGAAAACAACTTGTACATTCTTTGATCATAAAAAATCGGGCAATGCGCAGAGTTTAATTGATTTTTACAACATCGTCAGCAGATCAAAGGATTTTGATGGTATAAGTTTATATACAATCACATCACAATGATTTAGGGAAATTCACATGAATGAACAAAATAATAGTCAAGGAAAAGTCAGTCGTGAAATCCGCAAACATATTTTTTTAATTGGTTTGGATCGGGCTGAAAAACGAAATGCTTTTGATAGTCATATGATTCAGGATTTATCACTTGCCTTAACAGAATACGAAGAAAATCCCGATTTGCGTTGTGCTGTTGTTTTTGCGCACGGTGATCACTTTACTGCTGGACTGGATTTAGTTGAATTACAAAATAAACTTAATGATGGGGTTTTTAATTTTCCAGCCCAGCAAATCAATCCCTGGGGCACTGTAGGACGTCAACGTAGCAAGCCATTGATTGTTGCTGTGCAAGGTTATTGTTATACGGCGGGGATTGAACTGATGTTAAATGCGGATCTAGTTGTAGCAAATGCCAATACACAATTTACCCAGATAGAAGTACAGCGCGGTATTTTACCTTTTGGTGGAGCAACAGTACGTTTTGTTCAGGCAGCAGGATGGGTCAAAGCGATGAAATATATTCTGACTGGTGATCTGTTTTATGCCCAAACTGCTTATGAAATGAATCTGGTTACAGAGGTTGTTGAGGGTAACAATCAGCTTATTCGAGCATTAGAATTAGCTGAACGTATTTCGAGTGCTGCACCACTTGCTGTTCAGGCCACCCTTGCCTCTGCCCATCAAGCCTTTTTACACAGCCCAGAAATCGCTTTTTCAAATCTGCAAAACTTACTTCAACCCTTACTAAAGTCAGAAGATGCAATGGAGGGAATACGTGCCATGCTCGAACGACGCGCATCTAATTTTAAAGGGAAATGAAACTCTTAATGTCGGTCAGCATCAAGAATTTCTATTTTATGTTCAACACCAAAACGGTCAACATGCGCATAAAATACACCATAGCGCCCAACATAATACTCTAGTGACTGGTCAGCAAAACTCCAGAATATAGACCATTCATCCAGATCATGCTTTTCAATCTGGGTAAGAGTACTTGCTGGCATATTTTTTAAATAATGATGCTGAATTTGCTCAGCATTTTTGAATACACGATTATTCAACTTTTCTTCAAAAAAAATTTTAGCAACATCATCAAATAAACGCTGTTCCTCTGCATCAACAAACACGACATGTTCCGTGTTATCAGTTAGAAGTGGTTGAATCGGGTCCTGAATCAAAGTTGACAATTCTTTTCCTGGTTCAAAAAAGGTTTTATTCAAACGTGGTCTTAAAAAAATTCGCCACAATACAAATCCACATATTATGATAATGATCAGTAATAATAATTTAAACATAGCTCTAAACTCCCCCCAATAGTTGAAGATTGCATAGCGACTTCATTAGCTATCATTTGATGGGTTTTCAAATACACTAACAATATCG
>NZ_OOGT01000160.1 GCF_900323515.1 Acinetobacter stercoris
AGTTTAATCATATTCTCTGAAATAAACATATATCTCGGGAGACACTATGAAATCATACAGCAGTATTTACTATAAACATGCTGATCCTGAAATTATGAATAAAATAGATTTTCTATTTCAAACACATTTTGGTCATGCAGATACATTCAAAGAAGTTGCAGATCATATTAATCAAGAAGAAGGCATAAACCTGGCTGAAAGTCTAATCACTCAAGTTAAAAATATTGAGTTCGACTTAAGCCCTATAACGATCTATCGTGTAATGGGATATTCAGTCTGCCATTTCGTTCACGAGCCAACAGATAAGGAGCTGATTAATTTAATTTTAAAATTTTTAAAACATTTGGTACCAGATATTGAAATATTCGCATGGAAAAAACCTCCTGATGTTTCAGATAACTATTGGTTAAGATTCAATAACAATCAACTTATCCAATATAGATAAATTTGGAACACCTACTTCATCATAAGATCTTCATTTACTAACCATGGAATACTCTGGCAAACAGAGTATTCCATCCTCTTCACATCATGCTATTTAAATATTTTCCAGATCCAGTACTTAGAAAGCATTTTAATATGGCAGTAGCATCTTTAGTTCAGAGTAAACAATACCATTCTACCGTCTTGCTATGCGCACAAAAAACATGGAATCAACTGAAATCCACCAAAAGTTTCAGATTCTGAATGCTATATCTTGATCAGATTGTTAAAAAACCGATGATTCAGTTATATCAAGGGTAAGACTGTAGTTTGCTTGATTTTTTGCAGTGGTATTTCTGTTTTCACATTCTGGATTCCTGATATTTTATTCAAATGATTGATTTGAAAATTTCGATAAGCTTCCAAATCAGACACGACAATACGAAGAAAAAAATCACAATCCCCTGCCATCAATTGGCATTCCACAACCTCGGGCATATCCCTAATCGAGTCAATAAAATGATTGACTGTATTTTCATCCTGACCTTTTAACCAGATACGCGCGAAAACCGTAAGTTTTAAATTCACTTGATTTGGATCAACCAAAGCTACATATTTTTCAATAACACCACTTTCCTCTAATTGCTTTACCCTACGTAAACATGGTGATGGTGATAATCCAATTTGTGCTGCCAACTCATTATTTTGCAATTTGCCATTGTATTGTAATTCTTGCAAAATACGTCTATCCATCTGATCCAGTTTCATACTTATTCCCTGTTTTGAATTATTAATGCTTAAATTCTAATATTTTTAGAATTTAATATCAAATTAAATAATATTTACGCTAAATTTAGCTACATATAGCTCCAAAACAAGCATAAAATACCTACCCATAAATACTATTCTCCCCGTATATTCAGTTTGGATAGAAGCTATGTTTGCTTTTAAAAATACGATTAAAGATTTGAACTATTCTTCAGATTTTAAAGAATTTTTACGGGGTGTTAAAGTCTCTATTCCAGTTTTGTTAGGCATCATTCCTTTTGCTCTGGTGCTTGGTGCACAAGCATCTCATAAAGGATTTTCAATACTAGAAGTACCTTTGTTAACAGGATTAAACTTTGCTGGCGGTTCGGAATTTGCCATTTTAGAAGTCTGGAGCAACCCACCGAATATTTTGTTTCTTATGCTCATTACTTTTCTGGTAAATAGTCGTCATCTTTTAATGGGAGCAACTATAGCTCCTTTTATACGACATCTACCTAACCGTAAAGCCCTAACCATGCTTTTTTTTATGTGCGATGAAAGCTGGGCAATGAGTCTGACTGATGCCCAAAAACGTAATCCCCAAAATCCATATCAAGGTCTAAGCCTTGGATTCTATACTGGTCTTTGTTTTGCTTTATATGTGATGTGGGTTGTATTTACAACATTAGGGGTCGGAATTGGTTCAATCTTAGGTGATATTACAAAATTCGGTTTTGATATGGCGTTTCCAGCAGTATTTCTTGTTTTATTACGAGGAATGTGGAAAGGATTCAAAGCTGCTGGTCCCTGGTTAGTCAGCTTACTTGCTGCTGCTCTCGCTTATAAATTTTTACCACAAGGCTGGTATGTGCTCGTTGGAGCTATTTCTGGCATTGCATCTGCTTTCTTTTTGATTGGAGATGAAAAATGATCCACTATTCAACATTAGTCGCGATTATCTGTATTGCAGCAACGACATATTTAACGCGTATTTTAGGCTATTTATTGCTAAAAAATAAAACATTAACTACTCGATCCCAGCGTATATTACAGATCGTTCCTGGCTGTGTCCTGATCTCGGTAATCGCACCTTACTTTGTCACAGATAACCCTGCCAACCTATTAGCGATGGTGATTACTTTATTAGCCGCAACTTATTTATCTTTGTTACCTACTGTTATCATAAGCATTGCCGCAACAGGACTATTAAGATATTTCATTTAGGCATCAAAACGTATATAGACTTCAAGAACTTTTCATACATTGCTAGGGACTACCCCAGTTTTAATCACTAAATGACTCACACAGATCAAGTAATCTATTTGCATACCCCCACTCATTATCATACCAGGCGAAAACTTTGGCTTGATGCCCAACAACCATGGTTTGTGTCAAATCAACAATAAGTGAATAAGGTGAATGGTTAAAATCACTAGACACTAAAGGTTCATCTGTATAAGACATGATATCTGCATAATCTTTTTTTGCAGCTTTGACCAAAATTTCATTAATCAAATGTACAGTAATCGGGGATTCAGTAATAAAAGTTAGATCAATTGCAGCAACATTGATTGTGGGAACACGAATTGAATATCCATCAATCCGATCTTCCATTTTCGGCATTACCCGTTTTAAAGCCCCCAATGCCGAAGATGTTGTGGGGATAATATTTTGACCCGAAGCCCTTGCCCGACGTAGATCACGATGTGCATGATCCAGAACAGACTGATCCGCAGTCACAGCATGAATTTCCGTCATTAATGCTGTATCAATCCCAAAAGCGTCATCAATTATTTTAACCAAAGGAACCAATGCTTGAGTGGTACAAGAAACACCAGAAATAATTTTATCAGTCGCTTTTACATCGGCATGATTTACACCATAAACAATAGCTGCATCTACCGTATCAAATGGCGCTGCACCAATTATGACCCGTTTAGCACCAGCAATAATATGGCCACTGGCAGCTTGATGTGATCGGAACAACCCAGTACATTCCAGTACAACATCAATATTCAAGGCTTTCCAAGGGAGCTTTTCAGGCTTTGACTCTTTTAATACCTGAACCTTTAATGATAATAATCCTGCGCTGATCAATAAGTAAATTTTTTCATCTTCAGTGAATATTTCAACATTTCCATTAAATCGCCCATGTGTAGAATCATATTTAAACAGATGCACCAGTGTTTCAACGTCAGCAACATCATTAATTGCAACAATTTCAAAATGAAAATCTTTAGGATTTTCAAACCAAGCTCGAAGTACATTACGCCCGATTCGTCCAAATCCGTTAATTGCCACTTGTTGCATCATTGTTCCTTAAAACTGAAACTCACATTTACGTGCCATATGTTAATTGATTTAAGCCTTGTTAAGATAGTGAAATCAAAAACAATCCTGATTTAGGGTGTTTTTAGATTATTACCATTTAATTATTACTATTAGTTAGTGACTAACTGCAACGTACAACCATATAAAAATGATTAATGCTTTACCAGATATTAAAATTTATGAAAAACATGATTCTTTACCAAATCCATATAAATCTTATTTATTCCTGCCAAAATCATTGGTGGATCAGGCTTTTTCCGTTATAATTTGGCGTTTTTAAAAAATTAAGCCCGCACCAATTGTCTGATTGATGATTAATTAAACAATGGTGCATTTGCCAAATTCAAAAATTATGGAGTGACTTGGTTGTGAGTACTCGTTTTATGACGTCAGCTGAAATTCGTGAAGCTTATTTAAGCTACTTTGAGTCTAAAGGGCATACACGTGTCGCGTCGAGTTCTCTAGTTCCCGCCAACGACCCAACATTATTATTTACCAACGCGGGTATGAACCAGTTTAAAGACTGCTTCCTAGGTCTTGAAAAACGCGACTATACTCGTGCGACTACATCACAGAAATGTGTTCGTGCAGGTGGTAAACATAATGACCTGGACAACGTCGGCTATACTGCTCGTCACCATACTTTCTTTGAAATGCTCGGAAACTTTTCTTTCGGTGATTATTTCAAACATGATGCGCTTAAATTTGCATGGGAATTCTTAACTTCAGAACAATGGTTAGGCCTACCTAAGGACAAACTTTACGTCACTGTTTATCATACGGATGACGAGGCATATGATATTTGGAATAAAGATATTGGTTTAGCACCTGAACGTATCATCCGTATCGGTGATAACAAAGGTGAAAAATACGCATCAGATAACTTCTGGGCAATGGGTGATACAGGTCCTTGCGGTCCTTGTTCTGAAATATTTTTTGATCATGGAGATCATATTTGGGGTGGTTTGCCTGGAACTCCAGAAGAAGATGGTGACCGTTTTATCGAAATCTGGAACAATGTATTTATGCAGTTCAACCGTACTGCAGATGGTGTACTCCACCCCCTTCCAGCACCTTCTGTTGATACAGGTATGGGCTTGGAACGTATTTCTGCTGTACTGCAACACGTTAATTCAAACTACGAAATTGATCTATTCCAACACTTGCTTAAAGCTGCCAGTGAAATTATTGGCGTTGATACAACTACTATCGAAAGTGAAGCTAAAACAGCTGATAAACCAGTTGACTACCCTGCTTCACTTAAAGTTGTTGCCGACCATGCACGTTCATGCTGCTTCTTGATCGCTGATGGCGTAAACCCGTCAAATGAAGGTCGTGGTTATGTCCTTCGCCGTATTATCCGTCGAGCTGTACGTCATGGTAATAAAATGGGCGCAACAGGTACTTTCTTCTACAAAATGTTGCAACCTTTGATCGAAGCTATGGGTGAAGCCTATCCAGAGCTTGCTGAACGCCGCGCTGTGATCGAATCTACTTTGATTCGTGAAGAAGAATTATTTGCCAAAACACTTGAGCAAGGTTTGAAATTACTTGAAGGTGAACTTGCAAACCTAAAAGGTAAAGTGATCCCTGGTGCAACCGTATTTAAACTTTATGATACTTACGGCTTCCCAACTGACTTGACTGCTGATATTGCACGTGAACGTGAACTTGAAATCGACGAAGCTGGCTTTGAAAAAGAGATGGCTGCCCAACGTCAACGTGCACGTGATGCAGGTAAATTTGCAGTTGACTATAACAGCATTGTAAAAGTTGATGGTGAAACTCAATTTAATGGTTATGATGCAACCATTGGTCAAGGTCAAATCATCGCAATCTATAAAGATGGTGTACAAGTTGAAGAAGTCACTGAAGGTGATGAAGCACTGATCGTATTGAACCAGACTCCATTCTATGCTGAAAGCGGTGGTCAAATCGGTGATACAGGACTCTTCAAAAACGACACCGGTATTTTCGAAGTTCAGGATACCAAAAAATCTGGCGGTGCATTTGTTCATCAAGGCATCGTAACTATGGGAAGCTTGAAAGCTTCTCAAAATGTTGAAGCAATTGTAAAAGCTGACATCCGTGAAGCAACTTCACGCAACCACTCTGCAACGCACCTTCTACATGCTGCCCTCCGCCAAGTATTAGGTGAACATGTACAACAAAAAGGTTCACTCGTTGCAAGTGATATTTTACGTTTTGACTTTGCCAATGACCAACCTGTAAGTTTCGAACAGCTTCAACAAGTTGAACGTATTGTAAATGCTGAAATTATTGCAAATACACCTGTCGAAACCGAACTCTTGAATATCGATGCTGCCAAAGAAAAAGGCGCAATGATGTTGTTCGGTGAGAAATATGGTGATGAAGTACGTGTACTTTCTATGGGTTCTATCAAAGATGAGAGAAACTTCTCAATCGAACTTTGTGGTGGTATTCATATCAAACGTACTGGAGATATCGGCTTATTCAAAATCACTTCTGAAGGTGGCGTAGCAGCTGGTGTACGTCGTATTGAAGCTGTTACAGGCACTAAAGCCTTGGAAGCTGTACAAAAAGCTGATAGTGAAATCAACTATATCAATGGCTTATTAAAGGCTCAAAAAGATCAGACAGTTGAAAAAGTTGAAGCAACTGTAGAAGCTGCACACCAACTTCAAAAACAAATCGAGCAGTTAAATCAAAAACTTGCTAACTTCCTGGCTTCTGATTTAATCAGTCAAGTCAAAGATATTGCAGGTCGTCAGACATTGATTGCCACAGTTCAAGGTCAAGATGCAAAATCACTTCGCCATCTTCATGACAGTGTAAAATCAAAACTAGACAATGCAGTGATCGTTCTTGCAGGTGTTGATAGCGATAAAGTTAGCTTGATCGCATCTATTGCAAAAGACTTCACTGCAAATATTAAAGCTGGGGATATCATCAAACACTTAAGCCAGGAGCTAGGTGGTAAAGGTGGTGGTAAACCAGATTTAGCACAAGGTGGCGCGCCACTTAACGAGAAGTTTGATCAAGTAATGGCAGCTCTTCCTGCCTGGCTTGAACAAAAATAATACTTCACCTTTTGTGTAACTGATCCTGATCTTGCTACTCAGGGTCATGGCTTAAATGGAACAACTATGGCATTAATCGTTCAAAAATATGGCGGTACCTCTATGGGTACACCTGAGCGCATTTTAAATGTTGCTCGCCGTGTGAAGCGCTGGCATGATCATGGTCACAAGGTTGTTGTGGTCGTATCAGCTATGAGTGGTGAAACCAATCGCCTACTCGCTCTCGCGAAAGCCATTACCGAAACACCTAGCCCACGTGAGTTAGACCAAATGGTTTCAACTGGTGAGCAGGTGACGATTTCCATGTTAGCAATGGCGCTCAATTCTATTGGCGTTGAAGCTAAATCTCTAACTGGTCGCCAAGTTGGCATCAAAACAGATAGTGCATATACCAAAGCACGTATCGAATCTATTGATACAGAAACCATGACAGAGCAATTAGACGCTGGGCGTGTAATTGTCGTTGCCGGTTTCCAGGGTGTCGATGAACATGGTAATACAACTACCTTGGGTCGTGGTGGTTCAGATACAACAGGTGTTGCACTTGCTGCTGCATTGAAAGCTGATGAATGCCAAATTTACACAGATGTTGATGGTGTATATACAACCGACCCACGTGTTGCACCAAAAGCGAAAAAAGTAGATCGTATTTCATTTGAAGAAATGCTAGAAATGGCATCTCTAGGTTCTAAAGTCCTTCAAATCCGTTCTGTAGAATTTGCAGGAAAATATCAAGTACCTCTACGCGTATTATCAAGCTTTGATAATGACAATGATGGCGCATTCGATGAAGATTTCAAAAAGAATGTCGGGACTCTAATCACCACTGAAGCGGAAGACAACATGGAAAATCCTATTATCTCAGGTATTGCGTTCAATCGTGACGAAGCTAAATTAACTATTTTAGGTGTGCCTGACGAGCCAGGTATTGCATCTAAAATATTGTCTCCTATTGGTGATGCCAACATTGAAGTGGATATGATTATCCAGAATGTTGAAGAAGATGGTACAACTGATTTCACTTTTACAGTTAACCGTGGTGATTTGAAAAAAGCTACAGCTATTTTGGAAAATACCGCTCAGGCAATCGGTGCTCGTGAAGTAGCGACACGTGATGATATTGTAAAAGTATCTATCGTTGGTGTTGGTATGCGTTCACATGCAGGTGTAGCAAGTAAAATGTTTACTGCACTTGCTGAAGAAGGTATCAATATCTTAATGATCTCAACTTCAGAAATTAAAATTTCTGTCATTATCGAAGAAAACTACCTCGAACTTGCAGTTCGTACATTACACACAGCCTTTGGTTTAGACCGTGAACACGGTGAATCTAGCGCTCGTGCATAATTTTTAAGCAAAAGCATGCTTTTATTCGCCTTAAATAGCAATAAAATCACAGAGCCGCTATAGTCTTTTCTATAGTGGCTCTGTTATATTAGGCTCAGAGGTTATCAGAAAATTTTAAAAGAATAGAAAAAAGTGATAAATTTGTCACAGTATTCTGCTAAAATTGGCATGATATATAGGTTGTGTTTTTATTTTTGAAAATCGTTGCAGGTTTAGCGTTTTAGCAAGGAGATAAACATGCTGATTCTGACCCGTCGTGTCGGAGAAACATTAATGATTGGGGATCAAGTCAGTGTTACTGTACTTGGTGTCAAAGGCAATCAAGTTCGTATTGGTGTTAATGCTCCGAAAGAAGTGTCTGTTCATCGTGAAGAAATTTATCAACGTATTCAACACGAGCGTGCGATGCATGAGCATCTTCAGCACATAGACCAAGATTATCAACCTTCATATGAAGATGATAATTTTTCTCAAAACAACTATAATCGTTAATAGATTATGGTTGTTTCGAGAAGATAAAGCGGCTCACAAGGCCGCTTTAAGTTTTTGAGAAGATTATTTTTCTAATATTCTTCTGACTGGAGCATATGAACGACGGTGTTGGTCAATCACACCATGCTCCTCGATTGCAGCAAAATGTGCCTTGGTCGGATATCCCTTGTGTTTAGCAAAACCATACTGGGGATAGACTGCATCTAAAGCTACCATTTCCCTATCACGGGTCACTTTAGCTAAAATACTGGCAGCACTTATTTCCGCATGACTTGCGTCTCCACCTACAATTGCCTCACAAGCTATGCTAATCCCTTTTGGGATTTGATTCCCATCAACGATTACTTTTTCAGGCTGAATGCCTAAACCATCTACAGCACGTTTCATTGCTAAAAATGTTGCCTGTAAAATATTAAGTTCATCAATTTCTGCATGAGTTGCTTCAGCGATTGACCATGCCAATGCTTTTTCCTGAATTTCGATAAAAAGTTTTTCACGTTTTTTCTCAGTTAACTTTTTAGAATCATTTAATCCTTCAATCGGATTATTAGGATCAAGAATAACTGCAGCAGCGACTACTGCCCCAACTAATGGACCTCTACCCGCTTCATCAACACCAGCAATGAACATTTATTTTCCTATAAAAAAAGGCTGAACAAAGTCAGCCATTTTATGCTTAATTGATTATTGTTGCACGGCTTCAGCGACACATGCATTAATTGTTTTCGTAACAGCATTACTCACAATTGTGGTACGGGCATTTGCATCCAGTGCCGCAGTTGCCAAATCAACAGCTGTAATATTTTCAGGAGCCTTTTCACTTACACAACCACAAATATTATTTTGTACATTTTGTTTTTGTTCTGCAGACATAACCTTGGTCGCTGTTTGCCATGCTGGTAAGTTATTAAGTTCAGTCGTACATTTTGCATTAATCGCAACTTTCAATGCAGCAGAACCTAACTGTTGTGTCATAGATCCCTGCTGAGTTGCTGTAGTCCCTGTTGCTCCTGTTCCATCCATCGTTGCACAAGCAGTTAAAGAAATTGCAAGTGGAGCAAGTACAGCAAATAATTTTTTCACGTTTTTTACCTAATCAATCAAATAAGAAGCGCTATTCTGCCTAATGATTCACATATATAAAATATCCTATTTAGTG
>NZ_OOGT01000162.1 GCF_900323515.1 Acinetobacter stercoris
ACTCAACATATTGCTTAAATCATTTGTAAATAATAATAGCTTCGGGATAAATACACTGTGGATATCAATCAGCAAATGCAAAAACCACTCTTTATCATCAACATTTCACTCACCATTTTGTGGATCTATCAAGGTTTGGTTCCTAAAATTTTATTTAAAGCCGCAGATGAACAACGCTTCTGGCATTTTTTTCATATTGAAGAATCTATTATGTATCCCATGATCAATGTCATGGGAACTGCTGAAATTATTTTTGGGCTTTTATTTCTTTACCTTGGAAAATTTAAATTTCTACATTATTTAAATATTTTGGGAATGTTAGGATTCAGTATTCTGGTCTTGATTGTTTACCCTCAATATTATGCTTATGCTTTCAATCCATTTGTGATGAATGTCTCTATGGCAATATTATCCCTAGTTGCTCTTCGGCTCATTAAAATCAAGGCTTGTTAAGAAGTAACATAAAAAATAAGGTTCAATGAATTGAACCTTATTTTCAAATAAATTAGAACAATCTATCTATCAGACAATTAGTCTGCGCCCTTCCCGTACGCAATAGAACGGGTTGAGCAACTTTGATGACTTTTTCATGGCTTGTGCCAAATCATGCTCTGGCTGATCCCGTTTTTCATCAGTCAGTTGAAAAGTACGATAATGGATAGCCAGTGAACGTTTTGCATTTAGATCCATATGTGCCTGAAAAGCATCTTGAGGGTTCATATGCATATAGCGCATCAATCTGCGTGGCTCATAGGCACCTATAGGCAATAACGCTACACGCGGTACACCTAAACGATGATGAATTTCTTTAAAGTGTGGAGAGTATCCTGTATCACCCGCAAAGAAACAATGTCCATACTCGGAAAGAATGGAAAATCCTCCCCAAAGCGCATAATTTTGATCACGTAAGCCGCGACCAGAGCCATGCTGTGCGGGAGTGTATACCAGTTTTAAATCATGAATTAACGCGGACTGCCACCAATCCATTTCAATGACACGAAATTCTTTAGGAAGATAATAAGCATTGCCGAGTCCTGTATAGATCGGCATTTTAAACTTATCATTCAGCCATCTTAAGCTTGCAATATCCATATGGTCATAATGATTATGACTGAGTAAGACAGCATGAATATCGGGCAAATCTTCCAAAGCGATACCTGCTGGACAAACACGCTTGGGACCACGGCCTTGCTTTGGGCTCACATGTTCTGCCCAAACCGGATCTGTCAAAAAGTTATAAGGGCCTATCTGGATCAACACTGTGGCATGTCCAACAAACCATACCTGCCAATCATTCAAATCAGCGTTCGGACGATTTTGCGGTAATGCTTTTTTAACAGCAAAAAACTCAGCATATTCCTTTTTTTCGTCGACATTCCACGTATAGGACTTCCGAAATAACAGCCATCTGAACAAATCTTTCCGACTACGTCCTTCTGGCTTCTTGATTTCATTTACAAAACGCAGACCATTATGATTTGGTGTATGTGGCGTATAGGCACGTGGTTTCGACCAAATATGCGACATACATTCTTCAGTTTTAATCTGATATTGCAAAGACTGATCTGGTAAAGGTAAATGCTTGTCTTTCATTTCAGTTATTTCAGCATCTTGCGAGCTGCTTTGCTCGTTTTCATAGCGCAATTCTTTCGACATTACTGCTCTAAACGTCCTTTCATTCTCTCTAGCCACACTTTTTGTGTCTGCGGCTTAATAAATAGCGCCACTATCTCGGGATGAATTTCTTTTATTCTGGTCTCAATCCGGTTCACGCAAGTCTCAATATCATCTGATGTCAAACCATCTTTAAACTCCAGACTCAAAGAAGCAATAACCTGATGAGCACCCATTTGCTCAGTTAATACACCATTTGCAGACTCTACAGCTGGGTCATTCTGAGCAATCAAAAGAACATTATGTCTTAATTTAGGTCCTGCTGTTTCACCGAGTAATAATCCTTTAGTCTCCCTACCCAATAAAAATGCAGAAATCGCCAAAACGATACCAATGAAAACTGAAGCAACGCCATCTAGCATCGGCATATTCAAGGCATGTGATAAATAGATTCCAAGTAAAGCGATAAGCAAACCAATCAGCGCAGCAGAATCTTCAAATAAAACAGTAAAAGTAGTTGGGTCTTTACTGCGCCTAAACGCTTCAAAGTACCCTAATTTACCCTTGTTCTTTTTGAACGTCTTTAAGGCAATCAACCATGAAGTACCTTCACATACAATAGCGATCCCTAACACCACATAGTTGACCAAAGGTGATACGGTCGCTTCAGGGAAACGAATGTGCTGAATACCCTGATAGATCGAAACCAAAGCACCCAAAGCAAAAACCATTAAAGCAACAATAAATGCCCAAAAGTAGAGTTCACGTCCGTAACCAAATGGGTGTTTATAATCGGCAGGCTGCTGGGATTTTTTCAATCCATAAAGCAGCAATATTTCATTCAGTGTATCAACCACTGAATGTATCGCCTCGCTCAACATTGCTGAGCTATTGGTAATATAAGCCGCTACGAACTTCACCAGTGCAATGACTAAATTGCCTGCTAATGCTGCATAGACGACCAGTTTATTTGTTTCCGCCATTCAAAAACAGGTCCTAATATTCTTGATCAAAAACTCGGATTTATTTTTAATTTTGATCTCGCCCATATTAACGAATCTTGGCAACGGTTTTGTTTACATTTTTGTTGTCCGATTGCTCGATCAAATTTATCTCAACTCAGACAGCATCAGCAATAGAACAAATTTTTCAAATATAGTAAGTGGACAAGTCATTTGTGTGACAAATCATACCCCTTAGTTATTTTATGTAAATATTCAACTATTGTTTCATGTGAAACATATCAATAATGAAAACAAAAAGGGTTTGTAGCTAAGCCACAAACCCTTTCAAACAACAATAAATCAATCAGACAATTTTCTTTAAATCAAGTGAGGTATCAAGATGTTTTTCAATTTCAAAAGCTGTATTTTTTGCAATCATTTTTTTCAGATGACGCATATCTTTGGCTGAGTTTACAGTGATACCAGCAACAACCTGCCCATCATTGACACCAAACATCACAAATGAAGAATCTGTACCTTTACCTGAGTCCATGTCACCACGAACATGCCAGTCTTTCGCCGTCATGTCACCGACAAACTGAAAATTGATATCCAGTTGGTCTGTCCAAAACCATGATGGATTGGCTTTAGGATGTTCGACATTCATCACATGACGGGCAAAAATCCCGGCCTGATTATTGGCATTTTCCCAAGTTTCGACACGGCGATATTGACCATCTTCACGAAGTTGTGTTGCAACATCACCTGCTGCGTAAATATCGGGATTTGAAGTTTGGCAGTTTTCGTTAACTTTTACAGCGAAATCAACATCTAAACCGGCATCGCTTGCAAGCTGAGCATTTGGAACAATACCTATACCATAAATCACAGCATCTGCGATTAGTTCTTCACCACTTTCCAGACTAATCACGACTTCCTCACCGCGAAGCTCAGCATTAACAACTTTGGTATTTAAACGTACATCGATACCTTTGGCACGATGTTGCTCAAGCAGAAACTCACTTAATACCGCAGGAGAAGTCCGCCCCATAACCATAGAACCCTGCTCGATTACCGTTACAGTACAATCTTTAAAACGTGCTGATGACGCAAGTTCAAGACCAATAACACCACCACCGATGAGGATAATACGCTTGCCTGCCTGCAATACTGGAACCAGAGCTTGAGAGTCTTCCAAATTGCGTAAGGTATAAACATGTTTGCCCAAAGCATCCAGATCCGGCAGACGGCGCGCTGAACCACCAGTTGCCAGAAGCAACTTATCATATGCCAGAACTTCACCATTTTTTAGCTCAACAGTGTGATCTTCTGGGTTAATCTTTTTAACACCATTACCTCGAATCACTTCAACATTTAAATCTGCCAGTTTTTGTTCTGACAAAATTTCGATCTTGGTATCTTCAGGTTTTAAAATCACATCTTTAGATAAAGGCGGACGTTCATAAGGCAGATGACTCTCATCACCCACCAGAATAATTTTGCCTTCATACTTGTTTGCACGAAGTTCTAAAATGGCGCTGGCACCAGCTTGACCAGCTCCGACAATGATGATGGTTTGAGCGCTCATAATATTTTCCTTAGTTTTTCAGTTCAGCAGAAACGATACCAAAGCCAGCAATCCATTCACTGATTGCTTCATAACAAAGTGTTGTCATTTCATACTCGCCCAGTTCAGCAAATGCAGCAAAAGCTGCCATCCATGAACGAACTTCCTGACCACCGCGACCGCCTTCTTTACGGATCTCAGCTTCAGTCATTGCTTCCAGTGCAGCAAAATCTGCATTTTTAAATTTTTCCAAAAGGGCTAAATCCCACTCTGGATTTAATGGGACAGATACTGTTTTATCCCCTGCAGCCAGACGTTGCCCAACAGAAATGATCTTGGCTTGACGTGCTGCACGTGATTCTGGAGTCGGGTTACGACCACAGATTAGAAACTCTTCAACTTCTGGTGGTACTGAGCCCATTTGCGGGGTTGGAGGATCATGGGATAAACCTCCAGTTCCGATTACTAAAACACGTTCATTTTCAAGATTTAAAGATTTGATAAACTGGCCAACTGCACGACCTAAAGCAATAGTCCGTTTGGTCGTTGGCATTGGAGCCGCTGCACCATTTACAAATACTGGAATCGTTGGATAACGGTTTAATTGACCATCGCATAAAAAATGCAAAGGCTGGGTAACACCATGATCGGCTTGCATCCGGTACGAATATGCAACATCAACACCTTCATCTAAAACTTTACGTACTAGATTGAGTGCTGTTTCTTCTGGAACATTGATTTCGCCCGGACCATAATCCCAGTCACCAGCCGCAGTTGCACGAATACCTACGCAAAAGCTAGGCATCAGGTCATAAAAGAATCCATTAAAATGGTCTGGACCAAAAGAAATGATGAGAGTTGGATTATAAGTTTTGACTTCTTCAGCAAGCTTTGCAAAGGTAGCCCGAACTTTTTGTTCTTTGCTGCTGTCTTGTGGTGACGCAAATTCCATTAAAGGGCTATGCGATGCACATATAAGTTTAACGGCCATATCTGACTCCAAAACGAAGGCAGCATTTAAAGGCTGCCTTGTATAGTCCTTTAAATAACAAGCAGTTATTCGTCAAAAAAACCAGCGCGAGGTTGACGAAGACCACGAATACCCAAACCACATTCGGCATTGATGAGAACACCTGTAAGTGGGCGGTTATTTTGACGAGATGCAAGTAATACATATGAACCTGTCATATCTTCAGGTTCAGGTAAGAAGTTTAAAGGCATACCGCGAGCAATTTTCTCAGGATCACGTGCATCAAGCAGACCAAGATTTTCCTGACCTAATGATGCAGCACCTTTAATATTGACATTCATACCTGATGGAGCAACTGCATTCACTCGTACTTTAGGAGCAAGCTCATAAGCCAGTTCTTTCATAACACCGACACCAGCATGCTTAGATGCAGTGTAGATCGGACCTCCGCCTGCCGAATACAATGCGGAATTAGACAAAGTAAATATGATAGAACCGTTAGAATCTATTAATGCATCCAGAGCTGCTTTCGCACCCAGAATAAGAGATTTGGTATTAATCCCCATAATTTCATCAAAAGCTTTATCTAACTGCTCACCTGACATATGTACTATGTCAGCGTAGTGATCCCAGATTCCAGCATTGCCAATAAAGCAATCCAGCTTGCCAAACCGTTCAACTGTGGCATTTACTGCACGGACATTGTCAGCAAAGTTGGCAACATCACCAGCGACCGTCACAATTTTGTCACCGAAACGTTTATTCAAGGCATCAACTTTAGACTGTGAGCGTTGTAATACACCCACATGTGCGCCTTCATCTAAAAAGCGCTCAACCAAAGCCAAGCCAAGCCCTGAACCACCGCCTGTAATCAGTGCAACTTCACCTTCAAGCCAGCCCATGCTTAAGCCTCCATTTGTACGTATAAAGCACCATCTTCAACAACAACTGGAAATGTCTGGATCGGGTCTGTTGCAGGTAAACACAACGATTGACCTGTTTTCAAACAAAAGCGTGATGCATGAAGAGGACACTCTACAGTGCCATCATCTTCCAGATAACCTTCTGACATAGAGGCATTACCATGTGAACAACGGTCATTCATTGCAAAGAACTCACCACCATTGTTGAACACAGCCAAAGCATCAATACCGCCAACATTACAGTCAACTTTAAGTGCTTCGCCTTCATCCAATTCGTCGATTTGACATACAAAAATTTTGTTCATTAGAAAAATACACTCAAGTTATGTGAGCTATAAGTCACTTGGTCTAAGATAATTTTACGATTAAAGATTTGCCAGCCTAAGCCACCTTCAACCTTACGAATCTTGTCTAAACGCTTGCCAACATAAATCGTGATATCTTTTTCTTTTTGCGTACGGTAAAGCAAATAAGTCACGTGTACATCATATTCACCTTCTGTTTCAGTCGGCTCAATAATGATATTACTTACCATATGTGTAGTACGTGATGGAGGTTCTTCCGCCCAAGCCATACCAGTTTCAAGGCGAGCGACACGACGTTCTAACAAATGTTTATCGTCGTTAAATACCCAGGTAGTCGGTGGTTCAACTGAGCGGCGGCGATCACGTGTTTGTGCATTTGGCGTAGTACGCAAGGTATAAGAAATATCATCGGCTAAAACATCTAGCCAATCACGAAATTTCCAGTCATCCAGAAGTTTTGCCTCTTTGTATAAAAACTGACTGATTTCGTGTTGCAGTTCTAAACTCACCAAACTCATTTCACAAGCTCCTTCTCATATGCTTCTGCCGCTTTTTCTACATCTTCCCATTTTTCATGAATCAGCAAATCAGCCCAACGGCGATACATACCACGTGCCGCTGTCTCAGAGAAAATATAGTTGGTAATGCCAGGAATACCATCTTCACGTACTTTTTCATTCCCCAAACCCATTTCCATAATGAGTCGGTTATTACGTGCTTTATAACCACGAAGAACTTTTTGAATCTCTACCCAGTTTTCAGAGTCATCTTGCTCAAGGAACCCTGCAGGTCCAAAAGCACGTGTTGCAGACCGCTCAAAAGCCTCTTTAACCTCTTGAGGTGCTTCAGCATCAGCAATACAGAATGCCCAAACTTCAGTTTTGTTTGGACCACGTGGATGCCATACACGTAAAGTAGCAGTACCATTTAACCAAGAAAGTGTCGGGAACATTGTGTTATGGCCAGCAAGACGTAAAGCACGGACTTCACCTAAACGCTCTTTTACTTCTTCATAGGTTTCACGGAAATAGTTTGCGACTTCACCATCAACCCAAACGTTCGCATCTGGCTTTTCTGTAAAGAAGAAACCTGAACCATGACCACGTTGACCATATTGAAGCGCATCTTTTGCTGTTTCCCAGACTGGACGAGATGTTTGGGCTGCACCTAGTTGTTTAGATGCTTCATCATCTGGTTTTGCACCAAGTACCTGTACAGCAGACGCATGTGAGAACAATGCATGATATTGGTCAGAAGCAAACTGTTCAGCAGCAAACTTCCAGTTACACTCGATTTCCCACTTGTGTACACCACCAATGATTTGTGTACCACCTGGACGACGATCTAAAACACCATCAAGATACCAAGCGATATCACCCATGTATTCTTCAAGATCAGGAGTTGTTTCATCCCAGCAACCGAAAATTAAACCCTTGTAGGTTTTAACACGGTTCACTTCAACAAGACCCCATTTTTCTTTACAAGCACCATGCGGGAAAGCACGATCTTCTAGAGGAATATCTTTTAGTGAACCATCAGTACCATAAGACCAGCCGTGATATGGACAAGTAAATGCACGTGTATTACCGCAGTCTGCGAAACTCACACGCATAGAACGGTGACGGCATTGATTTAATAATGCTTTGATTGATCCGTCTTTTTGACGAACTACAATAATTGGGTCTTCACCCATGTATGTATTGAAAAAGTCCCCAGCTTTAGGAATTTGGCTCTCATGGCAAAGAAACAACCAGGTACGACCAAATACACGTTCAAGTTCTAACTCGTATAGATCTGGGTCTGTATAGATAGATGGCGAGATACGTCCATTTTGTGCATCGACCAAAGCATCGATTTCACGCACATCAATTTTTCCACTCATGAAAGCTCTCCTGCGACAAACGTGGGGTCACAATACAAATCAACTTTTATTGATGATCGCTGTTCAAATGAGCTTTAGGGAAATATTTATTTTGTTTCAATTAAGAAGTTTTTTGAATAATTAACAAAGTTATTTTCTATATAGTAAAGATTCGCTCCACACTTATCATTTATTTTCGAAATGATACAATAATCTTCACGTAATTGTTGTTTATCGATTATACTCGAGCTAAATGTCAAGTAAGACATTTTTTGGATTAGTCTTTGGACGGTTTTATATGGAATTACGCCACCTTCGATATTTTATCACAGTAGCTGAAGAGCTCAATTTTAGTAAGGCAGCCTTAAAGTTATACACAGCACAGCCCTCATTAAGTCAACAAATTAAAGATCTTGAGGAAGATGTCGGTGTAAAACTTCTTCATAGAACAAAACGTAAAGTTGAGCTCACTGAAGAAGGGGCTGTATTTCTTGAACAGGCTCGCCTGACACTGGCTCAAGCCGACAAGGCAGTTGCCATGGCTCGTCAGGTCTCGAAAGCCAAACAGCAATTGCTTCGTATTGGATTTGTCCCTGTAGCGGAAATGAAGGTTTTTCCATATGTTTTGCCGAATTTGCGAGTGCAAAATCCTGATTTAAAAATTGAACTTTTAAGCCAGAATAATACAGAACAGATGCGCGCCTTAAAGAAAGGTGAACTGGATATCAGCTTCACCCGACACAATTTCCATAGTGATGAAATTGAAAGCAAATTTGTTCTTAGAGAACCATTGATTTTTATTTTGCCAAAAGACCACCCACTAGCAAAATATGATCGGATTCCTGTAAAGGCCCTGAATGGAATAGATTTTATTATTCCTGCTGCAGAACAATCATTGACTCTGCATGATACAATTCTTGAATTCGCAAAATCTAATAATATTGAATTTAATATTGTGCAAAAAGCAGACAATATATTGTTCAATATCAATTCAATAGGTATGGGATTGGGATGTACGATCTTGCCTGGTTATATTGCACCATTAACAATGAGCAATACAGTCATTCGCCCTTTGGAAGTGGAACTTCCCTATCTGGATCTTTATGTCAGTTACAGAAAGAACTCAAATTCAGTTGCTGTTCATAAGTTTATTGACCTACTCACCAAAGTATTTTATCTCGATATTAATCGTTCAGAAGCCCAAAGTTGATCGTTTTAATCGTGATTTGGCTAACCTAGTATTTCGCTACGAAATATTAGGTTTGTTATTTCCCCACTTTCCGAATCTATTTTCATCTACAACTAAAGTTAAAAATATTTCAAAATATATATTTCACAAACAGATCG
>NZ_OOGT01000097.1 GCF_900323515.1 Acinetobacter stercoris
GGTAATAAATATCTGCATCATTTCCTTCACCGCCCTGTTTGCCATCAGCACCGAAAGAATATAAGTCAAAAGCTCGACCCTCTGCACCCGGAATCACATATTGAATATCATTATCCCAACTGTCTTTTGGATAGCCACCCTTTACATAGCCCCCAGGTAACCAGTTTTTTGCTGTTTCCGGTTTGTTGACTAATGCATCCAATCCCCCCTCTTGAGACGATGGATAGTGACCATTGTCTAGCTTGTATTGATCTAATGCACCAGCTACACCTTTTAAGGTGATTTTTGTTGTATCTACTTTAGCCTTTTCACCACGCCCCATTACATTTGGCACAATCAGAGCAGCGAGTACACCTAAAATCACAATAACAACCATTACTTCAATAAGTGTAAAGCCTGATTGTTTTTTTCGAAGATTTTTCCGTTGCATTTATATTCTCTCTAACAATTTTTCTTAAAATAGATGGTTTAGATCATATTATTCATATTGACAATTGGCAACATAACAGCGATTACGATCACCAAAACAATACCAGCCATGAATACCAGCATCAATGGTTCTAATAAAGCCAGTAATGTAGAAATAAATGTTGTCACTTCTCGATCCTGCATATTTGAAGCCCGTTCCAACATTCGATCCAGCTCACCAGATGCCTCACCACTCTTGATCATTTGCACCATCATTGGCGGGAAATAACCACAACGTTCAAGCTGTGTAGCCAGATTCCCTCCCTCTGTCACTTTTTCAGCAGCCTGATTGACTGCATCCCGAATGACCCAATTACTACTGACCGCTGCACCAATTTTTAAAGCATCTACTAACGGAACACCAGATTTTGTCAAAATCGATAATGTACTGGCAAAACGAGCTGAATTTATACCACGAGATAATTTACCAAATAATGGCAACTTGAGTGTTAATCGATCGAATGTGTAATGACCTGCGGATGTTTTTAAGAAACGTGCCATTAAAAACAGGACAATAACAATAAAACCGATCAAGAAAGGCCAAGAAAGCCGAATGAAATCACTCGATTTCATCAACGCCACAGTAATCCATGGTAAAGCCTGTTTACTCTGATCAAAGGTTTTAACAATATCTGGTACCACATAGGTCATCAGCCCCATGACGATACCAAAAGACATCAGCATGAGAATAATTGGATAGATCATCGCACCCTGAACCTTTTTTTGCATCGCAAAACGGTTTTCAGTGTAATCAGACAATTGATCCAGAATGAGATCCAGATGTCCTGAACGCTCACCAGCGGCAATCGTTGCAATATATAAATCAGGAAAACGCCCAGACTGTTGCATGCCTTGAGCCAGTGAATGCCCTTCTAGTACCTTGGAACGTACTGAAAGTAGTAAGTTCTGCACATGAGTTTTTTCACTTTGTTTCGCCACAGCACGAAGCGCTTCTTCTAACGGAATTGATGCTGCAACCAATACAGAAAGCTGGCGTGTCATGAGTGCCAGATCATAAGCCGTAATCTTTTTTTGAAATAAACCAGATGATTTATTCTTCTCTTTATTTTCAACAGGATCGACACTAACAGGAATCCACTCTTTGTCACGCAATTGCTGACGAATCTGGCGCGCTGAATCTCCTTCCAGCACCCCTTTTTGTTGCTTCCCTGAAGCATCAATGGCAGTAAATTGATATGCAGGCATTGTAATGCTCTAGTTTTCCAAAAATTATTTGTCATTGCTCTTGTGTATAGACACAATAGAATAAACAATTCATTGTTATAAATGATTTGCCCACTCTAGCATAACCTTTTAGAGATCACGATATTTTTTATTCATACAATTGAGCTGAGACTTATACGATTATTGCTTATGCCAAATTTAACAGACACAAGCCAAAATATTTACCGAGTACGCGTTGTTGTACCTGTACACTTGTATGATAGCTTTGATTACAAGCTCAGTCTTGATCAATATCAACAGGCACAGGTCGGTGCACGCGTTGCAGTGTCTTTTGGACGGCAAAATGTCGTTGGAATCATTGTAGAAAAATTACCTTTAGATGCTCCGATCAATCCAAATTTTCAATTAAAAAATATCACTGAACTTTTGGATGACCAAGCTATTTTAGATGACAATGTTTTAAGTTTGTTGACATGGTCAGCTCAATATTACCAATTTCCCATTGGTGAAGTGGCTCAAACAGCACTACCAACATTATTGCGTCAGGGTAAGCCTTATAATCTACTTGCCCGTATCTGGAGGGTTCTGGATCTACACGCAGATGACAAAATTAAACGTTCTATCAAACAGCAAGATGCTTATAAAATTTTAAAACTGCATCCCACGGGAACATCAGAAAATATATTGAATCTCAGTGGTATTGAAACAGCAACGCTCAAGGCACTTGAAAAAAAAGAGATCATTCGTTTTGAGCTGGAACCTCAAAACTTTAAACCTGAACCAGTTCAGCTCGCTCAAATGCCTTTAACTGCAAATGAAGACCAAAAAAAAGCAATTCAGGGCATCTTAAAAGCTCAGAAAAAATATCAGGCATTTCTACTTGATGGCTTAACAGGTAGTGGTAAAACTGAAGTTTATTTACAAGTCATGCAAGAAGTACTGAAACAAGGTAAACAGGTTTTAGTTTTAGTTCCCGAAATTGGTTTAACCCCACAAACCATCAGTCGTTTCCAGTCCAGATTTCATTGTAATATTGCCTTACTCCACTCTGGACTAAATGACAGCAAACGTTTACAGGCATGGCAACATGCACAGACAGGCAAAGCGTCTATTGTATTAGGAACACGTTCAGCCATTTACACCCCAATGCCAAATCTGGGGTTAATTATTCTAGATGAAGAACATGATCTTTCATTTAAACAGCAAGAAGGTTTTCGTTACCATGCACGAGATGTCGCATTGTATCGTGCACATCTGGAAAATTGCCCGATTATTCTCGGCTCAGCCACACCGAGTATTGATAGCTATCATTTGGTTGAACAAAATAAACTAACCAAACTAGAGTTGAATCAACGCGCTGGCACAGCATTGATGCCAAAGATGCATTTGATTGACCTAAAAATCGCAAAAAAAGATCATGGACTCAGCCAGCAACTGATCGAAGAAATTAAAAAACGCCTGCACAAAAAAGAACAGGTCTTGATTTTTTTAAACCGTAGAGGCTATGCACCTGTTCTGATTTGTGAGAGTTGTGGCTGGCAGGCCAATTGTCCAAATTGCGATGCTCATTTCACGGTACATCTAAAACCCTATCAACATCTACATTGCCATCATTGTGGCACCATTCAACGTATTCCAGATGCTTGTCCATCCTGTCAGCAGGAAAATACCTTTAAACCTATTGGCATGGGCACCGCAAAAGTTGAAGAAAGTTTAAATGAGCTTTTCCCTGACTATGATGTATTACGCGTTGATCGGGACTCCACTAGCCGTGTTGGAAGCTGGCAAAAAATATACGACAAAATCCAGAAAGCTGAGCCAACAATCCTTCTTGGAACCCAAATGCTCGCCAAAGGGCATCATTTTCCATATGTCACATTAGTCGCCATTCTGGACATTGACTCAGGGTTGTTAAGCGTTGACTTTCGTGCAACAGAACGTACTGCCCAACTCATCATTCAGGTTGCGGGACGTGCAGGACGAGGGGAACATAAAGGTGATGTTTATTTACAAACATTAAAACCAGATCACCCCTTACTCAACACTTTGATTAATAACGATTATCGAGCATTTGCAAAACAGACCCTGAAAGATCGACAGCTCGCATTACTGCCTCCTTGCCGTTATGCGATCTTGATTCGAGCGGAATCAAAAAGTCAGGATGAAAACCTGAGCTTCTTACAGCAAATGAATGAAAATTTAAGAGAAGTTTCGGGTGATCTTATTGATATCTGGGGGCCAATTCCTGCACCAATGGAGCGTAAAGCGGGACGTTATCAATCCCATGTTGTGCTTTTATCTTTAGATCGGGCAAAGATGCATTACTATATTCGAACGTGGTGGCAAAACCTTTTGCATGCGAAACCTTCAAATATGAAGATTACAATCGATATTGATCCACAAGAATTGAATTAGCGAAATATAAACATATTTCAGCCTTTTCATCGTTTAAATTACATGAAAAGGAATAAAAATTAGGATGTAAGAATGTCTTTATTATTACAAATAACCATTTTTCTAGGTGCTGCATTAGTTTTAGTCCCCTTAGGGAAAAAATTTGGACTAGCGACAGTTCTAGGTTATTTGTTTACTGGCATTTTACTTGGGCCAAGTGTCTTCAATATTGCCAGCGACCCCAAAGCAATTATGCATCTGGGAGAATTCGGCGTTATTTTGCTCATGTTTCTGATCGGGCTTGAATTACGTCCACAACGCTTGTGGGAAATGCGACAATCCATTTTTGTTATGGGGACATTGCAAGTCGTTGTGACAGGTGTGGTGCTCATGGGCACTGTGTTTTTATTACTACAACAATCACTGTCTGCAAGTTTCGTTATTGGCTTTGCTCTGGCGCTTTCTTCTACAGCTTTTGTGCTGCAAATGCTTGCTGAAAAACAACAGCTCAATACTTCTTTTGGACAGCAATCCTTTTCCATTTTACTTTTTCAGGATATTGCCGCGATTCCATTGATTGCTGTTATTCCAATGCTTGCAGGCGGTCAATCTACCCACCATGGTATCGCCTATTTTGCAGCCATTATTGCAACCTTTACTGGACTGTTCCTGTTTAGTCGCTATGTCATGCGACCATTTTTCCGTTTTGTGGCAAAAAGTGGCGCAACTGAACTGATTACTGCGGTAGGACTATTTATTGTTCTCGGAGTTGTCCTTTTAATGGACACCTTAGGCATTAGTACAACTTTAGGGGCTTTTTTAACTGGTGTTTTACTGGCTGATTCTGAATTCCGTCATGAACTTGAAGCTAGTATTGCTCCATTTAAAGGCTTATTACTTGGCTTGTTTTTCATGACTGTAGGTATGACAACGCAGTTGTCATTGCTGATAGATATGCCTGTACTGATCATTGGTGGTGCAATCGCTCTGATTCTGATCAAATTAGTCGTGATGTTTTTCATCGCCAAATTTAATAAATATAACTTGAGCAACAGCTTGCTCATTGCTGCATCGTTAGCTCAAGGCGGTGAATTTGCATTTGTAGTCCTCAATGTAGCACGTAGCGAAAAAGTGCTCACTCAAGCCATTTTAGAACCAATGACATTGATTGTTACTTTATCCATGGCATTGACACCTATCGTTTTCTGGCTAGTGTCGAGCCAGATTATTCCTCGAATAAATAAACAGTCTGAACCCAAATTTGATGATATCCCCAATGGATCTCCGCCACTCATTATCGCGGGATTTGGACGTTTTGGACAAATCATCGCCCGTTTGGCACATCTACAGCACATTCCTTTCACTGCAATTGATATCAACCTGCAACGTATCGATTTTGTCAGACGTTATGGTGGGAAAATCTACTATGGAGATGCAACCTATCCCGATATTTTAAGAGCTGCTGGAATAGAGCAAGCTAAAGTCTTTGTTTTAGCAATAGATGATGTTGAAGACTCGATGAATACAGCACGGCATATCCGATTGAATTATCCCAACATCACTTTGCTGGCACGTGCGCGTGACCGTTATCATATGCACTTATTGCGTGATCTCGGCGTGAAACATATCTGGCGTGAAACCTACCTTTCCTCATTGGGTATGGCATATAGAACATTACGGGAATTGGGATTATCCAAACAGGATGCATCCCACAGTATTGAATTATTTAGAAATTATGACGAAGAGCTACTGGTTCGCCAGCAACGTATCTATACTGACGAGCAAAAAGTATATGAAAGTTATCGTGACTTTTTGGGTGAACTTGAACATTTATTTGAAAGTGATGCTCAAGCTAACCAGAAAGATCTTGAAAAGCTCAAAGATCAAAAAAATATTGATGAAGATGCCTTTGATAAAAAAGAACCATCACAGAACCAAGAACAACCAGAAAGAATCAACCTCACTCGTGATGATTAGGTAGCTCTAACCTGGCACCGGTATCATAAATGTGGCTTGTGTTTTACAATATAGCCACCATTAAGTCAGGGATTTGGAGAATTTTATGTCAGATTTACGTCAACGTTTTTATATCGAAGATTTCCCTGTACGTGGTGAAGTTGTTCATCTTGAAGAAGCATTGCAAACCATTTTGTCTCAACGTGAATATGCACCTGCCGTACAAGTTTTACTTGGGGAAATGTTGAGTGCTACAGCCTTGCTTGCCAGTACTTTAAAAATTCAGGGACGGATAAGTCTGCAAATTCAGGCACAAGGTACATTTAAATGGGCAATGGCTGAATGTAATCATTTAGGTGAAGTTCGCGCTCTTGCTGACTATGAGGAAGATCCTCGCTTTATGCAAGGTGAAGATAGTCGTACCGTACTTTCTGCACTAAATAACCCTGTACTGTTTATTAATATCGAGCCTGATTTTGGTGAACGCTACCAAGGTATTGTACCTCTTGACCAGCCAACCTTAGCCGGTTGCTTAATGCAGTATTATGATCTCTCAGCTCAAATCCCAACCCTGATTGTTTTGGCTAGTACGAAACAACGTACTGGTGGCTTATTGGTTCAACTGCTTCCTCGTAATAACGAAGAAGAGCAACAGCATGTTGATGAAGATTTGTGGCCACGTTTAACAATGCTAACCGAAACACTCAAAGCCGAAGAATTAACAGAATTAGACGCAACAGAAATCCTTTACCGTTTATATAACGAAGAAGAAGTACGTTTGCCCGAAGTTGAGCACTTGCGTTTTGGCTGCACCTGCTCACGTGAAAAATGTGAAAATGCATTAAAGCAGATTGGTATAGATGCTGTAAAAGAAACACTAGAAGTCCAAAATCCTATTACTATGGATTGCCAGTTCTGTAACAAGCGCTATCAATTTACAGCAAAAGAAGCCCTCAGCTTATTTGGTGAACATTTAAGTTAAAAGTCTCATTTTTTAAAAAGCGAATTTTGTATTCGCTTTTTTTATGCTTTTTATAAAATCAATTAAAAATAACTAATCAATCCACTTGAATTTTAAAGCTTAGAAACAATATAAAAACATATAAAGGCTATGCTAAATCAAATTTTTAGCATAAAAATGAATTAAACAACGATTAAATGTGACCTCGCAAATTATGGCAAAAAACTACTATGAAGAGCTTGGGGTTTCTCGTACAGCAACTCCAGAAGAAATTAAAAAGGCTTATCGGAAATTAGCCCGAAAATATCATCCTGATGTCAGCAAAGAAGAAAATGCTGAAGAAAAAATGCAAGCAATTAATGTTGCATATGACACCCTCAGTAACGACGAAAAGAAAAAAGAATATGACTTTATGCTTGATCACCCAGAAGGCTTCGCAGGAGGAAGCTTTGGTGGTAATACAGCAGGTCAAGGTGGCTTTGATGGTAGCCATTTTTACAAACAAAGTTTTGGTGGAGAAGGCCAGGACTTTAGTGGATTTGAAGATCTATTTGGTCGCTTTGGTGGCGGATTTGGTGGCGGACAATATCAGGATTTCGGACAACGGGGTTCCAGACAGCAACGAAGCTATCGTGGTGAAGATCAACATGCCAGTATCACTGTCGATGTAGATATCGCATATCAAGGTTCAACTCAAAATATTACCCTGCAAATCCCAACATACAATGCCTATGGCGAACCAGAAGTGCAACGTAAAACATTGCAAGTCAAAATTCCTAAAGGTATGAAAGAAGGTCAACAAATCCGTTTGGCTAAACAGGGACAAACAGGAATTAACGGCGGTGAAAATGGTGACTTATATATTGAAATCCAATATAAAGATACAGATCGGATACGTGTAGAAGGTGCAGATGTTTACTATACTGTTGATATTGCACCATGGGAAGCTGCATTAGGTCATAGTATTGAAGTTTCAACACCCGCTGGAAAAGTGAAGGTTACAGTTCCTAAAAATGCAAAAACTGGACAACAACTTCGTCTAAAAGACAAAGGGATTCCAAATAAAACACCGGGGCATTTATACCTTGTTCTAAATGTGGTTTACCCTATAGCACAATCGGAAACAGAACAACAAGCCTATCAGGCATTGGCTGATGCTTTCCCACATTTTAACCCTCGGCAATCTTAAGGGAGCACAATGATGACAACTATACATTACAGTGAAATTGTTTGTGACAACTGCCTGAACGGCGAGATCGTTGATGAACGTAACAGCTTCGATTTGGTTCATTTTGCACAAGTTTGCGGACAAAGCCCTGATTGGGTACTGCAACTTTTAGAGTACGATATTTTACCCGCACGCCCAGAAGACCGTATTCACCAGTTTTTTGGTGAAGATGTAGCCCGGGCACGTCGGGCTTTTCGCTTGCAACGTGACTTTGAAGCCAGTTTTTCGGCAGTGGCAATGATGATGGATTTAATTGACGAAGTTCAACAATTAAGAAAACAAGTTCGACACATTCACTTTGATCGGGACTAATTCATTTCAAATTGTTAATGGCTCTGGCAGGTAAACATTTTACCTGTCATGATTGAAAATTAACCAACTCTAAATCACAGTTTAAGAGGTTAATTTACCCCATGAATAGCAAGGTGATGAATAAGAAAATCAAAAACATGTTTCCAGAATATCGTGAACTGATGAATATTCTGAAACAAGAAGATCCACATTTTTCAAAACTATTAGAAGATCACGACGAACTCGATAAAAAAATTACACAATTAGAGCAAGATCCTGTTTGTCTGATCCATGATGATATAGATTCTTTAAAACGAAAAAAACTTCGACTTAAAGATGAAATGTACCGTATTCTGAAAATTAACCAGACTCAATCTTCTACGTCATAGTCTCATTTTAAAACAGGATTATTTCATTTTAGTGAACTTTTCAACTTCGCGAAGAGTTTGTTTAATCGGTTCATTCACAAATTTGAAGAGATCGAAATGCTGTGTCTTGTTTTGCTGAGCCAGCATTTCGATCACACTCTTTTCACTCAATCCCATCAGATGTCTTCGATAAAAATAGTAGATCAACATTCCTGTAGTTAACAACATAACGATCAGCATAATCCAGAAACCAACTGGACTTTTCAACCCAGGAATAAACTCGAAATTCATACCATAAATCCCTGTGAGTAAGGTCAGTGGTGCAAAAACTGCCGTAATAATTGCTAAAATCCGCATATTTTCATTGGTTTGATTCGCAATTGCCGAAAAATGTAAATCCATGGCAGCCTGAATTGCTGTTCTAAGACGAGTGGTATGCTTTTGTATTCGTTCAACATGACTAATCAAGTCATCCATTCTCACTAACATGATATCTTGTGGATCTGACAAAAGTTCGCCTGTCAAATGATGATAATTTTCAACAATTTCATCATGTAGTTCCTGTAATGCTTCAATTTGTTCTTCACATAAATTTTCGATTTGCTGTAATGCCATACTTTCTTGTAAAAGCATATTCCATTGAGTAAATCTACGCCGTCCCTGTAATAGTTCCTGCTGCCAATATTCAACTCGACGTGTTAATGGTGTTCGTAAATCAAGATAGCCATCGATCATTGAATTTAAAAGTCTGAGTGCTAAATCCAGTGGTGTATCTGGTAATTTTCGAGGCTTATTCTGCTCTGCGGGTTCTCGGGTCAGAATCGTTTTTATACGTTGTAAATATGCTTCAAAAGCATTGTTTCCCTGTTCCCTAACTGTAATTAATACATTAGGCGTCATAATCATACTGATAGGTGTAGTGGTGATTCCAAACAAACTTTCATGTTGTTCCAAAGCATTTGTATTTTGGATATGATCATCTGGTGTAATCAACTTCCTAAACACCAACAAATCATAATCATCCATCACATCAAATGCACAAGGATGTTCTATATTTAAGATATCTCTGCGATGAAACTCATTAATACGTAGCCCTGTTTCCTCAAATATATCTGTAGACCACTGTTCAATCCTGTTAACAATATCTTCTCGGGTACAATCAATCCAGAAGTAGGCGATTGGGTATTGTTCAGATTTCCGGGTACTCACAAAAATATATTTTTGTTCAGAATGACGATAAAAATAATAAACCTGCATGAAATGACCCAGTCTTTGTTGTTAACTTATTGATCTATACAAAAGACCACACCACGACCAGATTATAGATAAATTGCTTTAAATGAAATGTTGCATTTATTTTTAATTGTTTGTGATGACATCATCTTTTTTTGCCGATATATTATAACTGATATCCATATTTTTTTTATGGAAATAAAGTGAACATACTGTGCAAGCTTTTAAGTTTATTAAAACGTACAGAATGCCATAATAATTTTATAAATATCAGTAGTATTTAACAACCTAGATGGGGATCGCATGTTTCCAGAGTACCGTTCTTTAATCAGTAAACTCAAACAAGAAGACAATCGTTTTGCTAAAGTTTTCGAGGAGCATAATGCATTAGATCATGAAATTATTCGACTGGAACAAAATCCAGTTACAAGCGGTTTAGATGATATTGAAGTGCTAAAACGCAAAAAACTAAAACTCAAAGATGAGCTCTACACCATGCTGCGTGAAGCGGACAAGGCAGAGTAATTCTGTTTTAAGCTTGATGTAAGCCTTTAAATCACACAAAAAAGTCCGCATTACGCGGACTTTTTTAATCGCTTAAATCATTAAGCTTGTTCGATGTCTTTCATAGTCAATTTGATACGACCACGATTATCAACATCTTGTACTTGTACTTTAACTTCCTGACCTTCTTTCAATACATCTGTCACATTCGCAACACGTTCATTTGAAATCTGAGAAATATGAAGTAGACCATCAGTACCTGGCATGATATTGACAAATGCACCGAATTCAACGATACGGATCACTTTACCATCGTAAATTTTACCTGGCTCAACTTCAGCTGTAAGCGCCTGGATTTTAGCAATCGCAGCTTGAGCGGCAGCTTTAGTCTCACCAAACACACGAACTGTACCATTGTCTTCGATATCAATCGCAGCTTTGGTTTCTTCAGTAATTTGACGAATCGTTGCACCGCCTTTACCGATCACATCACGAATCTTGTCTGGGTTGATGTTGATTACCTGGAAAGTAGGCGCATGCATAGAAATTTCTGGACGTGCACGTGAAATGACTTTGTTCATTTCATTCAAGATATGCATACGACCAGCATATGCTTGATTCAATGCAACTTCCATAATCTCTTCAGTGATACCTTCTATTTTGATATCCATTTGGAGAGCAGTAATACCGTTTGCAGAACCAGCTACCTTAAAGTCCATGTCACCAAGATGGTCTTCATCACCCAAGATGTCAGAAAGAACCGCGAAACGCTCACCTTCTTTAACTAGACCCATTGCAATACCAGCAACTGGTGCTTTAAGTGGAACACCCGCATCCATAAGTGATAATGAAGCACCACATACAGAAGCCATAGAAGATGAACCATTTGACTCTGTAATATCAGATACGATACGGAGTACATATGGGAAACGATCAACTGGCGGAAGAACTGCTTGTACACCACGACGAGCTAGACGACCATGACCAATCTCACGACGTTTTGGACCTGATTCACGACCAGTTTCACCTACAGAGTATGCTGGGAAGTTGTAGTGAAGCATGAAATTATCGGTTTTCGTACCAGCAAGGGTATCAACCATAAGTGCATCACGTGTATTGCCCAAAGTTGTCGTTACTAATGCCTGTGTTTCACCACGTGTAAACAATGCTGAACCGTGCGCGCGACCTAAAACACCAACCTGGATTTCAAGCTGACGAACAGTTTTCGTATCACGACCATCAATACGTGGTTTGCCAGTCAAGATATTGTCACGTACTGTACGGTATTTAAGATCTTCAAATAAGAAATCAACTTCGTCTTTAATACCAGTCTCATCAGCTTCCGGAACAAACTGGGCAATTGCCTGTTCATGTAAAGCGTCTAATGCTGCATAACGATCATGTTTGGCAGCAATTGTATAAGCTTCAGAAATTTTCGCTTCAAAAGCTTCTTTTAATTGAGCACGTAACTCTTCATTGTGTGTTGGAGCAACCCAGTCAGATTCTTTTGCCCCAGCTGCAGCTGCAAACTCTTTGATCGCTTGAATCGCAATTTGCATTTCGTCATGACCAAAAAGAACTGCGCCAAGCATTTGGTCTTCGGAAAGCTCTTTTGCTTCGGATTCAACCATAAGAACTGCAGATTCTGTACCAGCAACAACAAGGTCAAGATCAGACTGAGCCATTTGTTCATAACTTGGGTTAAGAACGTATTCGCCTTCAATTAATGCAACACGTGCAGCACCGATTGGACCACGGAAAGGTGTACCAGCGATTGCAAGCGCAGCAGAGGTACCCAACATTGCAGCTATATCAGCTTCCATTGTTTTATCAGAAGATACAACAGTTGCAGTTACCTGAATTTCGTTGAAATAACCTTCTGGGAATAATGGACGGATTGGACGGTCAATCAAACGGGAAATTAAAGTTTCAGCTTCTGAAGCACGACCTTCACGTTTACCATAACCACCTGGAATACGACCAGCAGCATATTGCTTTTCTTGGTAGTTAACAGTTAGAGGGAAAAAGTCCTGACCTGCTTTTGCAGTCGGTTGAGCAACAACAGCAACTAAAACAGATACGCCACCCATTGTAATTAAAACGCTGTTTGCTTGGCGAGCAATACGACCAGTTTCTAAAACAACCTGATGCTGACCAAATTGAAATTCTTTACGAATTACATTAAACATTGACATGTATTTTTGTTTCCTAATTTTATTCTAGTGGAGACCCCTAAGGTTTGGCATTCACATTAATAACAGAAGCTACGGTAAATGACAAAGCTTAGAAGCCGACCTCACTAGAGAATAAACAATAGTTTTAGACACGAAGAAGGAGCGAATATTCGCCCCTTCCTTTTACCCAGCAAAAGCTAGGCAGACTTTAGTTTTCATCAGTACGGCATTTGGCATGCAATCTTCCGAAAATAAAAGTTTAAATCGAATTAACGACGTAAACCTAAAGCAGCAATCAAATCGCTGTAACGAGTAGAATCTTTACCTTTAAGGTAGTCAAGAAGTTTACGACGTTGGTTAACCATACGGATAAGACCGCGACGGCTATGGTGGTCGTGTTTGTGTTCTTTAAAGTGACCTTGTAAATCATTGATTTGTGCAGTCAATAAAGCAACTTGTACTTCTGGTGAACCAGTGTCGTTTTCAGCGCGAGCAAATTTAGCGATGATCTCTGCGCGATCTGCGTTTGTTAAAGCCATTCGATTTCTCCGAGATGCTTATAAAATAACTACTTGATAAAAATCAATTTGATTAAAAAATCAAATTTGACTGCCGTGCATCACTACAGCAGTCGATTATTTTAAAGGAACTCTAAGTATATTGCAAAACTATCTCTCTCAACTTTAGCCGATAAACAGCTCTTTTTTTACACATCATGGTTTAAAGTTTAAATAATCAATTTTTGAAAAAGCCAGGGCTTGAAAAACAGGCCAACAAAGTATGCACATAGAGTCATAAAATTTGGCTTAATAAGTATCCCGTCTAAAATCATTAAAAGTAATTGCCCTAACAGGAAGAATATAAAGAGAGTTACGCACATCAAAAATTTTGCGCTTTTAATTTTAAATTAATAAAAAAGCCCTAAGATTAATCTTAGGGCTTTTTTATTTGCGCTGTAGTTTCATTGTTGTAGTTCTCTTTTTTTATTCATTGTTATTGTTTTAAGTGATTCTCTCACTTTTTATGGTTATTCATCCATTTTGTCGTTATGAATGTACTTCCTTTTATAGTTTACATTTTGCCATTTTTATTTTTAGACAAAAGTCGCATTTTACGTATCGTTATGTAAGAAAAATCGCACAAAACGTAAATGCTATTCTTTAGGCTATAAAAAAGCCCTGTAGTCTCTCCCAAAACTACAAGGCTTAGCGGCTGTAAATTCCTCTATTATTACTTACATACTTGTAAGTTCGCAGTCTCTCGACTTTAAGTTATTCTAATTTTGCGATTTTACCCAACGTTCCATGCTGAGTTTGTTATGTGATTCATCTTCTCAGAAAGTTATCAGAAGCTCTATGCGCAAATTTCTTGAATCTGTGTAAGCTTTTTCTTACATCGTCAATAAAAC
>NZ_OOGT01000115.1 GCF_900323515.1 Acinetobacter stercoris
AGTAGCTCGCTAGAGCGAAAGTAGCTCGCTAGAGCGAAATGAATTACTTCGAACAATTAAACGTTTAGGCAGGACACTATGGAAAAAATGGTCAGGCTATCATCGGCGAAGTTTGGTTGAAACTAAGATGCATTGCATCAAATTATTAGGAGATAAACTCAGTGCAAGGAGTTTTGATAGCCAAGTGAATGAGATCCATGCACGTGTAGCAGTCCTTAACAGATTTACGGAATTAGGTCGACCACTTACCCAAGTTACGCCTTAAATTTGGCTCAATTAGGGGCGCTTTGCATTTCAAATCTTTGTGCAACAAAGCCATTTTTTGGGAGGAAATTCGTATAACAGCCATTATGTTAAATAGAGATAAGACATACTCTAATTTTAGAGTTTTCTTTTAGGTATGATATAAAAATATACAAGCCTAACAGTTTAGTTTAAAGGTTAAAAATTGAATAAATTAACAAATATTTTTATGGCTTTAGGAGTTTGCCTTTCAATGGAAACATTTGCAGAACCTGTTTTTTCTAATGATTTATTAGCGAAAGCAGAAAATGGAGATACTTCTGCTCAGTTAGAATTAGCCGAGATTTATCTATATGGTCATGGTGTTGATTCAGATGAAAATCAAGCTGAAGTTTGGGCTCTTAAATCAGCAGAAAATGGAAATGTAGCAGCAATGTTTTGGTTAGCTGATGGATATGTTACTTATGCTAGATTAATGGAAGATGATGACAAAAACGATTCTTTAGAACATTTCCAAAAAGCTTTTAAGTGGTTTCAGAAAGCCTCAGAAAATGGCCATTCTGAATCAATGGTTGAGTTAGCTGATCTATATACTCGTGCAGATAGCGGAATAGAAGTTAATATTAATAAAGCTTTTGAACTTCGTGAAAAGGCTGCAAAGTTAGGTAATAAGAAAGCAATGCGAAGTCTTTCCGTTATGTATCGTGATGGTATAGGTATTCCTAAAAATACTGATTTAGCTCAAAGTTGGTGGGATAAGTCTGAAAATTAGTTTTAATATTTCCTAAAATTAACATAATACACCTTATACGAAATGTGTTATAATTTTCCTTAGAAATCAATGCTGTAGTTTCTAGTTTATAGCCCATCTTCCCCAAGGTGGTTTTTTTTTATGATTTTTCACGTTCCACGCTTATTTATTGAGCAATGTTCCACGGTTTTATTTAGCCTAAGTTAACCATATGGAAGAAAAAAACGACTCCAGAAGCCACGCTTTTTAGTCTCTGGTTCAACATGCTCTGGAACAGGAATGCGCTTATTCTCTGGAGTAGTCAATCCGTCATGTTTAGGAACATCAATATTAGGTTCTGGCTGTACTTGAGCTACATTCGCTTGCGACTGTTCTTGATCGGTAAACGTAGTCATATTGGCTTTTGGTGCTTCTAGTAAGCGCTGCATGGCCTCGATCTGATCTTGATAAAACGATTCACGTTCTAGTGATTGATTTTCTCTAAACAGTGCTTGATTTAACTGTTTTTCCAGTATGTCAACTTGACGTTTTAATAGGTCAACTTCTGTCAAGTTTTGACTGTTAATTGATTGACTTTGATTGACATTAGTATCTTTCTTTTGTGGTTCCCCAAAAACTCTTATGGCTTCTGCGAAGTCAATTAATCCATCAGATCCTTTAGATAAATTTCCTTTGTTTATATGGGCATATATGGCTTGTCGTGAATATCCGTAAAGCTTAGCCAACTCTGAAACTGACAGTTTTTTCATTATGTAAACCAGTTTTCAATTTGTGTTAATACTTGACTGTCAACTTTACAATGTCAATTGACATCATTTATTGAAAGCCAACTTTTCGAAGTAATGGAGTAAGTTCTTTTAATTTCTCCGGCTGTTTTAGCATATCTGCAATCCGTACAGCAAATTGTTCATAGCTTTCGGTGCCTTGTGAAAGTTTTCCCATTTCTGGAAGCTCTGACAATTTACTCGCAAATGAATAGCGTTGTGCATCTGTTAAAGTGATCGTTATATCTTCGCTTACACCTATACTTTTAGCTGACTTCGTTACTGATTTTTTTTGTTTAAAGCTAAATGAAAAACCTGTAATTGATCTACCAGTCTTATGCTGTTCAACTTTAACAGTAATGTCGGTATGTTCATTTACTTGCTTTAATGCAATGTCTAAGACATATTTTTTAAAGTCATACATTCGTTTGTATTCAGTATCGAGTACACCTATTTTTTGTCTGAAATCAGACAAAGTTATAAGAGGCGTTTTTCCTGTACTACGCCATGCAATCAATATCTCATATAACCGAACGGCATAAGCACTTGTTAAATTGCTTATTTGTTGTATTTCATACTTTGTAAATTGTTCTTCTAGTCTTGTAATTAAAGGCACGATAGCGGGAGCAAAAATAAGTCTAACAACCGCTTCATTATCAATATAAGCGACTTCACTCACCCATCTTGACTTGTGATTAATAATGTTGCCTTTTTCACTAAGACTTTGATAACTGAATTGTCTTGCAAATAGATCATCACAAGCATCTTTTAATGCCTGATAAGCCGTGTTTCGATGTACACCAAATTGATTGATGTAGCTTTCAGCATGAACTGTTAATGGATCATTAGCATTTATTCCCTTACCCGATTCCCTTGCTTCAACGATAGCTAGAAGAATTAACCGTTGCTCGACTAAATCAAGGTTATAACTGGCATTAATTAATGCATTATCTTTAACTATTAGTTCTGTTTTCATATGAAAAGGTTATATTTTTAATTCAATAAGACGAGGCTATATCATAAACTCGCTTAATGCAAGGTAAACCTCGTTTTAATGCAAGGTAAACCTCGTTTTAATGCAAGGTAAACCTCGTTTTAATGCAAGGTAAACCTCGTTTTATAGTCTCTAAGAATTTTATAAATAAAGGCTTTCAGCATGTCTAAAAGCATTTAAAAGATTTAAAAATATTTAAAAGCTCAGGTCATGAAAAATTGCCCTTGGTTTTCGCTTCGCTCAAACTCTATTGAACTTCGCTTTCGCTCAGTTCGTCGGGGCAATTTTTTGGTTAATACTTGCGTGACTTTAAGAAAAAGCAAAAGCAACTCGGAATTCGCTTCGCTCATGAGCTTTTTTTCTCGCTACGCTCGGTCCAGGAGCAAATTTCTGCATGAAAATTAAGCTTTCTTAGGCTAAAGAGGGCAAAAAAATGTTTTTCAGAGAGTCTAGACGCAAATTTTGATAGTTCGCTCGTAGACACTCGCTCTATGCAGCTATCTAAAGTCAAAACATCTCTTTACTTCACTCTCTTTTGCGTTTTTTGAGCTGTTTTCTGTTTTTCGCTATAAGATCTATGTTTTTTAGATAAAGGCTCTTAAATCGCATTTGAATGCTTTCTGTGAAGCTTTTCATAATTAAAGTTTTAGGTTGAAATTTTTAACCTGGATGAATGAACAAAAACTGATCTTTTTACGTTTTTATAAACCAGAAAATAAATACTTTTTTCCATGTAAAACCAAGCACCAGTCCTACGTCACTTTAGCCAATTTTCTAATCCAGAATCCGGCACATGCCGGGATTTTTTTGTCACACACCACGCATCTAAAGATGATAACCCTCAAACCTTTGCTAGATATGGTTTTTATAGGTTTTTTTATCATATAGAAACTGTTTCAAAAAAATGGATAAAAACTAATATAACTAGTTGTTTTTAAATAAAAAATAAACTTTCATTGAGTTTTTCAAAAAATATCCAATTTTTTGATTTAAAGTATTGAAATATAATGTAAAAACAGCTTTCAAACCAAATTTCAGAATATATCTTAAAATTAAGGTTAATTTATTGAAATTATGAAAAAAATTGATGAAAGTTTAGATTTTTAAGTTTCAGAATTGTGTACAAAATTAATGGACTTTTTTATGCTAAAAATTTGATTTATATGATTATTGTTCTGTACATGGTGTTGTACAAAAATAAATACTATTTTGGGTCTAAGTGAATGAAAATTATAAAAAATAATATGTACACATGGATTATACAATAATGTACAAATTTTAATGGCTAAATTAGGTATAAAGTATTGAAATTTATTAAAAATAAATATGTACAATCCAAGGTTACTTCTTATGTCAACAGAATTAGTCAATTCAGCCAATATCATCTCTTTTCCTAAGCCATGTGCCTTCTGTGAATCAACGGAACATGTACAACTTTTTGCTGGGCTGATGCTTTGCAGGAGTTGTCAGGAAAACATCAAAATTACCAATCCTGATCTGTTTGCTACCAATGATCAGATTCAACAAAAAGCCCAGGATTAACCTGGGCTTCGTATAAGGTGTATTATGTTAATTTTAGAAATAATACAAATTAATTTTCTACTTCTCCTTTCATACTCATATCAACCCAAAGTGGTAAAGGAAATGAAGAATTAATTGGATATCCATCCCTGCTCGCATATCCAGAGGTTGGGTAGAAAGCCAGATTTCATCGATACGGATCATGTTGCAAGTGCCTTGAGTAATTCTGCTAAAGCAGATATTTCTGATACTTGCCATTTCAAGCCAATTTCTGCTCTTGAGTGGGGTAAAGTAATTTGAACCGTTAACATGTCAGTAGGAGTAGGATCTAATGGTGCAGAGCAAGATAAGGGAATAAATGCAGGTTTATTTGGTAGTGATGAGCGATCATTTCCTTGCTTACCATCAATTAAGCGAATCCATTTGGATACAAGATTTGTATTCAATCCATGTTGCAAAGCGACTGAAGCAATTGAAACGTCCGGTGCTTTACAAGCCTGAACGATTTGCTGTTTAAATTCAGCACTGTATGTTCTTCGTTTTTTCGCAAGAGATGTAATGGATGTCTGGTTATTTGTAGTCATAAATTTAAGTCCCCACTTGTTTTTAAGTGGGGACTAAATTAAGGCTTATAGGATGAATTCATAAGGTGTGTTCAGCGGACGCTTACCGTTTTATGAGGGTGGTGCCCACTAAAAAGCTGGCTTGATAACAAGCCAGCTTTTTAGTGTTTCGTACAAGGTAGAGGTTTCTAAATTACCCTTAAGCCAAAATTAGATTTCTAAAATTTAGACGACTATCTTGGCTAATTTCGGTTACTTCTGATCAGGAAGAGCAAACGCAATAATATAGTCACCTACATCTTTTGAGTGGCTCGCACCCCCTGCAGAAATAACTACATATTGCTTACCTGTTTTTGGTGATTTGTAAATTAGAGGTGCTGCAACAGCTGCAACGGGTAATTTAGCTTTCCATACTTCTTTACCAGTTTTGGAATCTAAAGCACGTAAATAATAATCTTGCGTACCTGCAAAGAATACCAAGCCAGAAGCTGTTGAAGTAGGACCACCTAGTGTTGGCATTCCTAATGGCATTGGGAGATGTGATTTAATACCTAATGGGCCAAGCTGTTCAGCTGTTCCCATTGGTACTTGCCATACCAACTTTTTGGTTTTTAAATCAATCGCAGACATCGTACCGAAAGGTGGTCGATTACAAGGTACCCCTAATGCTGATTGCATAATATCAATTTTTACTCCAGCGTACGGGCCTGCAAATTGTGGGCGTACTGTTCCCATAAATCCAGGAACTTCATCGGTAGATATTTTGTATTTCCCCATATCTTCTTTACGAACTAAAGACATCCGCAAAGGCATACGCATATCATTGACGAACATTAAACCTGTTGATTCATCAATTGAAATACCCCCCCAATTCATTCCGCCTAATAAACTTGGCCATTCAATATATGGTTTCTCACTAGGTGGTGTATATAACCCTTGATAAACCGAATCTTTAAACTGAATACGGCAATTGAGTTGATCAAAAGTTGAAATACCCCACATATCTTTTTCACGTAAAGTGTCATTACCAATTTGTGGCATACCTACAGAATATGGCTGAGTCGGAGATAGTTTTTCTCCTTCTGCTTGACCGGTAGTCGGTACGGGCTTTTCAATAACTTTAGTAACAGGTCGGCCTGTACGTCGATCTAATACAAAAATTTGTCCCATTTTTGTTGTTTGAATAAGGGCAGGAATTTGTTCTCCCTTATCATTGGTGACGTTGTAAAGAACTGGTTGAGAAGGTAAATCGTAGTCCCAAACGTCGTGATGAACAATTTGATATGACCATTTAGTCTTACCAGTCGTTGCATCTACAGCAACTACTGCTGAGCCAAATTTTTCTTTTGCTGCATTACGATCACCGCCCCAGTAATCAGGGGGGCCATTTCCAGTAGGTAGATATACTAGATTTAAATCTTTGTCGTAAGTTGGAATTGTCCACATATTTGGGGTTTCAAGAGTAAAGCCGTTTTTAGGTTGTCCAGATAATTCTGGATTACCTACATCCCAAGCCCAGGCTAGTTTACCAGTACGTACATCATAAGCACGAACTACGCCAGAAGGTTCACCATGAGTAATGTCTCGAACCCAACCGCCTAAGATGGCAACATGCCCTGCGATTAATGGGGTAGAGGTTGGATGGTAGCGTTTACTTTTTTCAGTAGGACCCATGTCATTTAACAGGTCAACTTGGCCATTTACTCCAAATTGAGGACATAAAGCACCAGTTTTTGCATTCAATGCAATTAAACGACCATCAACTGTAGATGTTAAAATTCGTTGTGGACAGGCTTGAATACTAGGAGTTTGTAAATCTGCTTTTGAAAGCGTTTTATCATGAGTCGCATCATAGTAACCAACACCACGACAGGTAATGTGTTCAGCTGTTTTTGCTTTTGGATCATATTTCCAAAGTGCTTTACCGCTATCACCATCAATCGCAGTAATAATATTAGTTGGAGTACATGAGTACAGTGTGCTACCAATTTGAATTGGAGTATTTTCATCGACTCCAATATTTTTTGGTCGGCCAGTATGGTAAGTCCATGCAACTTGTAAGTTTTTAACGTTATCAGGAGTAATGTCAGTATAAGGGGCAAAGCGGGTACCACTACCACTACGACCAAAATATTCCCAATTATCAGGATTTTCTGCTGTAGGTTTAGTTAAATTACGATCTTGAGCAATATTAACTTGATTTAGAGTTTTTCCATGGGGAAAAAAAGCTGAGATTAAAGCTATAACACAAGCAATAAAGCCAACTAAACCAACACGATTAGCAAAAGTCACTTTTTCTGTTGAAAGTGTTATTAAACTACGGCTTGCCCATAAGCTTAGTACAAATAAAACCGTTGGAACAACTAGACGGGGAATATACTGCCAGAAGTCAAAAACTTGTACTTCGGAAATAGCCCATATAACTGTTGCGATGAAAGTTAAAATGGATAGCCATAAGCTGATTACTTTTCTAAATGTATATAAAATAGCAATCAGTAGATAGGCAATACCAGCGATAAGGTAATAACTTGAGCCACCTAAGCTAACAAGCTTTCCACCTTGGATAATTAAGAATAATGCGATTAACACATGTAGAAGTATTACGAAAAAGCGATAAACTTTTGATCCTGCCCTTTCAGAAGGTGCAGTGTATTCGGTACTCATATATTGTCTCTTTGATGTGGGCTGTAATTAGCTTAGGCATTGCTACAGGAGGATTATTTCCTATAGCCCTTATTTTACCTATTGAGTTCGCATCTAGTACTCAATTAGCAACACGGCTAAGTGGAATAACCCAGTCCTTTGGATACTTATTGGCTGGGATCATGCCATGGGTTGGTGGAATTATAATAGATAAATTTTGTTCTATGGTGGGTCTAACTTCTCTAACCATGCTCATGGCTTTAGGTTTAGGAATTACTTCATATCATATGAAATATATGTTCAGTCAATATTCTAATGTATGAATAAAAAACATCTTATATCCGACTTTAAAATTACTAAAACTAATTCCATTTAACATAATGGGCGTTATCCGAAATCGTCTTTTATAAGTTAAATAAAATCATGTACTTAGCTATTTTACATAACCCGAAACTACCGCAAAAATCCGCTTTGGAAACAAAGCGGATTTTTTTTGAGCAAGTTTGATACTTCTTGCCAATAAAATTGGTTAAATAATGATCAAAAATAGCAATTCCATAGAGTTTTTAAGCCTTTTTTACCCAAAAGAATCCACAATTTATGCGGATAACCATTGGGATAAATTTTGATTATTTTTTGTACGTTTTGGCTTACAGCGTTTCACGAAATTGTCTGTATCTATCCCCCGATGAAGCTCTTATGATCGATCTATATGGACAGGATGTTCAATGACTTAAAACAACAATAATAATCAGTCAGGCACCATGACCATCAGGTAGTCAGCCCTACCTATGCGCTCCATACCGAAAAATCCCGACATGACGTCGGGATTTTTTATTGCCATTTGCAAAGTCATTCAATCAGATTTAATATATAGACTGTAATCTATATTGTGATTGTAATATGTGGACAGTCATTACAACGGATCTGTTTAATGAATGGCTTGAACAGCAAGATGAAGCAACACAAGAGAAAGTCTTAGCTGCATTGGTTGTTCTACAACAGCAAGGGCCTAGTTTAGGTCGTCCTTTAGTAGATACCGTCTACGATTCTAAATTTACCAATATGAAGGAACTACGTGTTCAGCATCGTGGTAAACCGTTAAGGGCATTTTTTGCATTCGATCCCCTAAGACAAGCGATTGTGCTGTGTATTGGTGATAAGAGTAATAAAAAGCGTTTTTATACAGAGATGCTAGCAATTGCAGATGAGCAATACGCACTTCATCTCTCAACTTTAGGAGATCAATCTAATGGCTAAGAGCTTACAAGAATTATTGGCTAGTCGCTCTCCAGAGAGTCAAGCTCGTATTCAAAAAATGGCTGATGAATTACTTTTAGAAAGTCAGCTTCACCTTATCCGAGAAGAGTTAGAAATTTCCCAGAAAGAACTAGCTGCAACCCTTGGAATTAAACAGCCGTCATTATCAGCAATCGAAAATCGTGGTCATGATCTTAAAATTTCAACGATGAAAAAGTATGTTGAAGCAATGGGTGGAAAACTTCGTATTGATGTAGAGCTTCCAACAGGAAAACACATAGGGTTCAATGTCTAATAATAAACCTTTGAAAAATAGTACTAAATTACTTGTTAACTTAGACAAATTTATATTTTTAGTCAATGCTGCCGATAGCCTAGAAGAAATTGAAATTATTAGAGATTTATGCTGTGAATATTTTTCACATTGTAAGAGGCCAAGCTATTACATTGATATTTTTGACAATGCTTATTGGTTAAAATATTACGAAATAGCTTAATCCTTCTAGATTCGCATAAGAGTTTCTATGTTAAATAGGACTAAAAATATACTCTAATTTTAGAGTTTTCTTTTAGGTATGATGTAAAAACATACAAGCCTAAGAGTTTAATTTAAAGGTTAAGAATTGAATAAATTAGTAAATATTTTTATGGCTTTAGGAGTTTGCCTTTCAATGGAAACATTTGCAGAACCTGTTTTTTCTAATGATTTATTAGCGAAAGCAGAAAGTGGAGATACTTCTGCCCAGTTAGAATTAGCTGAGATTTATCTATATGGTCATGGTGTTGATTCAGATGAAAATCAAGCTGAAATTTGGGCTATTAAATCAGCTGAAAATGGAAATGTAGCAGCAATGTTTTGGTTAGCTGATGGATATGTTACCTATGCTAGATTAATAGAGGATGATGACAAAAACGATTCTTTAGAACATTTCCAAAAAGCTTTTAAGTGGTTTCAGAAAGCTTCAGAAAATGGTCATTCTGAATCAATGGTTGAGTTAGCTGACCTATATACTCGCGCAGATAGCGGAATAGAAGTTAATATTAAGAAAGCTTTAGAACTTCGTGAAAAGGCTGCAAAGTTAGGTAATAAGAAAGCAATGCGAAGTCTTTCCGTTATGTATCGTGATGGTATAGGCATTCCTAAAAATACTGATTTAGCTCAAAGTTGGTGGGATAAGTCTGAAAATTAATTTTAGTAAAAGTTAAGGATTTTTTAAGAGTCTAATAAATGAATAGTGTTCATGAAATTATAGAAAAAATACATAATGAATGGGAGATTGAACCTAAGAAAGCTATTCAGAGAGGTAGGGAATGTCCCTTTCCTTTGCAGTGTTCATTAAACCTAAAAAGCAAAATTTACCCACAAATACCCCAAGTACTTTTACCAAAAGTATTAGAGGATTTTTATACAGTATCTAATGGTGCAGATCTATTTAAAGATCAAGAATACGGACAATGGGGCTTAAAATTATATTCTATTGAGGAAGTAATTTTTGCTTCAAAAATTTATAAAAGTAATCGTAATAATGACGCTCTTCAAAGTGACTTAATTATTGGAGAATTCTATGGAGATTCAGACTTATTGTTAGTTCGATGTGATCCTAATAGTGATGATTACGGCTCTATTTTTGTTGTCTTACCTATAGATCAAAGACAAGATTGGTACATTGTTGCTAATACTTTTCAAGAATTCATTAGTAAATTTTATGAAACTCATGGTGATAAATTCTGGGAACCTTAAAATTATATGGCCGATATAAGCTCTATTTAACTTATGTTCACCTAAAATTTATTTAATTATCACAAAAATAGTATCATTTTTTGAATTTCATATAACGCCCATTATGTTAAGTAGGGGACTCAAAGCTCTTTCTAAGAGTTGGTATCGTGGTAATACTTCTCGAGTGCATAAGAGAATTAGCTTAATAAAATACACAAAAATAATTTACAGTCTCAAGCATCGAGCTAAATTTTAATTAAACACGTTTCAACCCCATGATATGGCGCACCATATCGTTAATGTGCTGTTTTGTTTCGTCATCTTGAGAACTTAGCCAAGTTCAATCCAAAACGCTATTTACGAAAAGGATCATCAAAATAGTCTTTCAACATTGAAATTATTAAGATCAATATAATTATGAAACAAATAATAATTCCAATGATATAGATATCCATAAGCTTAACCAAACTGGTTTAAATTATTTAATAATCATACTTCAATGTAATTTTTTGTAACAGTGGTTGTAGTAATTTTATTTTTTAAATTTTCCTAAAATTAACATAATACACCTTATGCGAAATTAGAAAAATGAGTTTATTGCACTGATATTTATCTGTTTTTTAAATTTTAGACCTGGGTTGGTGCCCAGGTTTTTTTATTGCGTATAACAGCCCTTATGTTAAATGGAAATTAGATGTCTTCATAGTAAACGTACAAGTGCAGAACTTAAGAACAAGATCAAGGCAATGAATCCTAAGTAAATACATGATTTGCCCATAGATTGGCTATTAATTTGAATAAGCTCTTTCATTGATTGATTCCAAGTAAGTTGAGTCCACGGATACCAAAAACATAAAAATCCTAAAGTGCTTAGAATTCTAGATAATGTAAAAGATTCAGATAGCCCATTCACACTAAGTCCAACAGTAATTAACCCTAAAAAAAATCCAAACCAAGATTTAATTAACCGGTTATTCTGAGTATTTATTGATAAGTGATTCATAGTAGCGCCATGTTATTCATTTAAAGTACAATTTGTTGGCAAATTTGATACCGAAGAAAATCATCAGCCAAATAAAAATGAAGTGTGAGTTTTTCCCAATAAACGTGTTTTCTAACTCATTAGCAATAATGATGTTTTTGTAAAATAGCCAATAAATTACTGTAAAGGCTAAAAAAGAAAGCAAAAGTATAAGTGCTTTACCAAGCATTAATTTTACATTTTTATTAGGTATATCATTAAGTAGAACTTCGATGAGAATGCTTGTAATAAAGTATGCAGGAACTATATATGCCAAAATTTCGGGTATCCCCCCAAAAATGGGCTTTCCAGTAGAAGTATTGATAAATATAAAGTAAGTAACCCCATATAAAAAAGCTAAACTTACAACAAGAATGATCCATCGGAGTTTTTCTTTCATTTTATTAAAGTGAATAAGAATTATTTACAATATTAACAGGTTTTATAAGTATTTAATATTTATTAATTTATAATTTTTTGGGGCTTTGTTGCACAAACCTATCTGTAAAGGCTTTTTCAGCGATATAATTTTCAAATGAAGAAGCCTACACACAAAATCTACCGCACAACCAATTGGCCCGCATATAACCGAGCACTCATGAGTCGCGGAAATATTGCCATTTGGTTTGATCCTGCTACGCAATGGTATGCGCCATCAAAAGGCAAACAAGGGCGAAATCAAACCTACTCCGACGCAGCCATCCAATGCTGCTTAATGATTAAATCCTTATTCCGTCTGTCTTTACGTATGGTCACTGGC
>NZ_OOGT01000040.1 GCF_900323515.1 Acinetobacter stercoris
CAATAAAATATATATTTTTTAATAAGTTATACTTCATATAGATTAACTTTTATTCAATTTTGATTCAAGTGCCAATAAATAAGATTTATTTTCCAAACCACCAGCAAACCCAGTTAGCGATCCATTTGTCCCTACTATACGATGACACGGTACAATGATAGAAATCGGATTTTTTCCATTGGCTGCACCAACTGCTCTCACTGCTTTTTCATGCCCTATTTCAACAGCAATATCTTTATAACGACGAGTTTCACCATATGGAATTTTAAGTAAGGCTGACCATACTTTCTTCTGAAAATCCGTCCCATTGAGTTCCAATGGAAGTTCAAAATGTTGTCTTTCTTGAGCAAAATATTCAGTTAATTGTTGTCTAGCTTGGGATAAGATAGGATGTTCAACCTGATCAAGCATGATATTTAAAGGGACCCTGTCAGGATTTTCATTCTCCCAAATCACTGCAAGCAATGCATGGTCATGAGCAACCAGTTTCAGCATGCCTACAGGTGAATCCATGTTCATACAATACAGTTGCATATTTCCCTACAACACATTATGAAGAAGAAAGCTTCATAACAATCAAACCTGAAATAATCAATACTGCTGCCAACATACGCATTGCGGTGACTGGCTCACCTAAAACAAATATCCCAACCAGAAATGAACCCACTGCACCTATCCCTGTCCACACAGTATATGCTGTACCTAGTGGAAGTGTTTTCATCACATGCGCCAATAAAGCAAAACTGGCAATCATGAAAACAATTGTTAAAATGCTCGGAGTTAGCTTTGTAAAGCCTTCCGAAATTTTCATACAATAAGCCCAGACTACTTCGAATAAACCTGCGATAACAACTAATACCCAAGCCATTTTATTACTCCTGAATCATATATAAAAAATTAGAAACAACAAAAACTCAAGAGAAGACCCGATAAAAAACCGAATTCTCTTGAGCTTATCTGAGATGGAATTAGATGATTAAGATGATGATAATTTCATCAGAATTAAACCGGAAATAATCAATACAGCAGCGACCATACGCATTGCTGTGGCAGGTTCACCAAGTACAAAAATACCGACCAGGAATGATCCTATCGCACCAATACCAGTCCAAATGGTATAAGCCGTACCTAAAGGCAACGATTTCATCGCATATGCCAAAAGACCGAAACTCAGAATCATAAAGAAAATGGTGATAACACTTGGGGTGAGCTTGGAAAACCCTTCGGACAATTTCATCGAATATGCCCAAACAATTTCAAAAAGACCTGCCAATAATAATGTAATCCAAGCAACCATGCCTGCCTCCTAATCATAGAGTCAGGCCGTCCTGACGTTTTATCTTGGTTCGATCTGCTTGATGCACCAAGGGAGGTCGTTCCTCCTGTTATTTTGCTACATTATAATTCATTGATTTTAATTTAGGAAATAATTTACATATTATGACTAAAATTTAATTTATTTCACACTTTAACCTTGACTTTCTCAAAAAATAGCAAGCAAAGGAATCCTGTTTAATATCAAACAAGATGACTCCCCAAACTACTGGAGAGCATCTTTTAGATCAAAACTTAAATGTTATGCCAGCACCATAAACTAAACCTGATGCTGATTTCGTTTCAGCTTGCCAGTTTGTTTGCTTTAAACCATTTTCATATGAATAAGCAATATCTATAAATGGCATGACTTTCTTGGTGATTTCATAGCGCGTCTGAATACCTGCTTGCAAATTTGCAAGACCAGTTTTTTTTGCGTATTTTGAATGATCACTAAATATAACCTCTGCATCGAGATATGGCATTGCAATAAACTTTTGCGTGAATAAAATATCTCGCTCCATTTCCAGACTCATGGAAATCTGCTCATCATCACTGATATATAGATAACCTTCAGTTTCAAAGTAATAAGGTGCCAGACCCAATATCCCAAGTTGTGCATCAACTTGTTGCTTATCCTTTACTTTATGTTGATCATTTCGGTAACGTACACCCGTTTGTATATCCCAGAAATCAGATATTTTACGACTATATAGAGCCGAAATATCATAATGCTCTTGGGTTGATTCTGCTTTACCTAGATGCCCTGATAAAAACAGTTTGTTTTCATCAGTCCCTATCCATGATTTCAGTCTGGATTTTAGCTCCCCATCACCGTCATCATTCATCATCCATTTATTTTCAAGAACGGTTGAATGTACAATTTGCCCACCATGATCTTTCATATGCTCATGTATAGAACCAGATTGATCAACTTGCTCATTTAAATGCTGTGCATGGTCACTATGTATCTGTTGCTCTGGCTGATTGGTCATATCAACATCGGGTATATGTGACGCTGATGAACTGGAAACTATCGGTATATTCATCATATGATGGTTATCATGTGCAGTAGCAATTGAATTCAGCATTAACATACCGCTAAATAGCACTGTTTTTGAAAAGAGATCAGTGATGTGCATGTTGCTCTCCTTTCATATTCTGTGCATTGTTTCTTTCTGAACTGGCTTTCGTAGATGTATTTTCATCGGCAACATTTGCAACAACAAGCTTGTTCATCATTCCTGCACTCATGTGATAAAGCAAATGGCAATGAATAGCCCATTCCCCTGGTTCATCCGCAGTTAAAAGTGCGGTTACTGTTTTCCCAGGCGGTACGATAATCGTATGTTTATTTGGCATATATTCACTAGACTGACCATTCTCAAGCTGCATAAACATGCCGTGCAAATGCATTGGATGTGCCATCATGCTGTCATTGACAAATTTAATGCGAATACGATCACCATATTTGACATGCAGTGGCTCAGCCTCATTAAACTTCTTGCCATTCATTGTCCAAATATAACGTTCCATCGTTCCACCGAGATGAATGACCATTTCACCAGAAGGTTTTCGAGTATCTGTTTGTGGTGTTAATGATTTCAGATCGCTATATTCAAGTGCCTTATTACCAACAGGTGTTGCCCTGTTTGCCCATCCCTGAACAAGATCTGGTTGGGTACTCATTTCTCCATTTGAAGTATGTTCCGGATGACCCATCAACATCGTTTCATGCTTTGATGTATTCGTATGTGCTGTCTGATTTTCCTCCAACATCTCCATATGACCTTGAAGATGATTTGCCTGATGATGAGCGGATGAATCCATCTGCATATCTCTCATGTCATGATTGTCTTGTGTTTTCTGCTCATGTTCAGCATGCTCCATTCCCATATCCTGCATGGTCAACAAAGCCCGAGGTCTTGAAGCTGGTTCAGGAAACAATACTTTCTCTGTATTTTCCTGATGTAATCTCGCCAGGGCAAAGCCAGAGCGATCCATAGATTCTGCCTGAATCTGATAATTTGTCTTCACAGGTTCAACGATTACATCATAGGTTTCAGCTGTCCCTATACGAAACTCATCAACAGCAACAGGCTGGACTGGTTGACCATCAGCACTGACTACAGTCATTTTTAAATCAGGAATACGCACATCAAAAAATGACATCGCTGAGGCATTGATAAACCTCAAACGGACTTTTTCCCCTACCTTGAAATTTGCAATCCAATCCTGTTCTGGTGTCTTGCCATTTACAAGAAAGGTATAGCCCGTTACATCAGATAAATCAGTTTTAAGCATGCGCATCTGGTTCCACATGGAACGGTCATTCCATGTCGATTTCAATCCTTGTTTTTTAAACTGTTTAAAGACATCGAAAATAGTCTCTCTTTGGTTTTGATAATATTCCACATCTTTCTTTAAATTCTTGAAAATCTGGTCACTTGTAGAATGATGAAAATCTGAAAACATCACAACATAATCACGTTGAGTTTGCTCATACGAAGTAAGTGCCTTTTTATGCTTTGGATAGATCACCAATGAACCATATAAACCATCTTGTTCTTGCCCCTTACTGTGTGCGTGATACCAATATGTCCCAGACTGCCGAATTTTAAATTTATAAGTATAATTCTGGTTGGGTTTAATTCCCTTAAACCCGCTTAAGCCAGGTACCCCATCCATAATTGCTGGCAATAAAAGCCCATGCCAATGTATAGAGGAATCCTGTTTTTTGAGATTATTTTGTACATGTATGATCGCCTCATCCCCTTCCTCAAAGGTTAAGGCTGGAGCTGGAAACTGACCATTTACAGTAATCCTCTTAACTGGCTTTCCCGTGATATTTACAACATTTTCATCAATAGTGAGATGGTATTCTTTTACTGTTGCAAAAACTAAATTTGATGATACAAGACAGATACCGATCATCAGGGTCTGTTTAAAATGCATAGACATGACTTAACCTTTATTTTCAAAATTAGAGAATTTTTTTTTAAAAGGTTAAGTTTTGGGAGGACGCAATATTTCCTGCCAGAATCCTGCTAGATGCTGTGCCTGATAAGCCATATGTGGAGGGGAAATGGACGAGTAATTTTGTGGCTCATTAAGATTAAGGGACATTTCATCCAACCAGGAAATATGGTTTTGACACAATAACTGGCTACATTCATGACAATACTTATTATCAGCCATCTTGGTGAGCATATCTGGACATTGTGTATGTTCATCAACTATATGAACTGAATCTGCTTGCTTCTGGCAATGCTGTTTTGAATTTGAAGTACCGTGTTGCATATGGACAGATTCAGACTGTGTTACTGTTTTCATCTGCATATGCATAAACTGATTTGAGGCAAAAGAAACTCCACTTCCAACTATGGCAAAAACCATGAGAAGAACAAACCATACACGTTTGATTAGAGATTCAATCATTGCCATAAAGAAATAAGCAACTCTACAAAATTACTGTGACCAGATTCATCATACCCTAAACAAAAAACAATCGCCAAATAGCTTTATGTGAAAATACTTACTCCAAATCCCTTAAAGCATTTATTTTGGACAGATATTTTTTAATCAATGTTCAAATTGTACCCATGTTTTTATTGTCGTTTAATTACACAAAAAATGGCCCGTTTGGGCCATTTATATGCAACTTTTGAATATATGATAAGCAGTTGAATTAAAATTGTTTAATCTATAAACAGGATATCCATATGCTTATCAACACAGTTATCCATACAGTTATCATCAGAGTTATCCACAGAAAAACTTTTGTATTGTGAGTAACTTAGATCTGGACAGCACCAACTTTTGCAAGTTCAGAACGCATTTCATCAATCACTACTTTATAGTCTGGTTGACCAAAGATAGCAGAGCCTGCAACAAACATGTCTGCGCCAGCTTCTGCAATTTCACGGATATTTGCAGGTCCAACGCCACCATCCACTTCAAGACGGATATCTCGCCCACTTGCATCAATAATTTTACGCGCTTGACGAAGTTTCTCTAAAGTCATGGGAATAAACTTTTGTCCACCAAATCCGGGGTTAACACTCATCAATAAGACCTGGTCAACTTTATCTAAAACATAATCCAGATAATGTAATGGTGTTGCAGGATTAAAAACCAACCCGGCTTTCGCACCACCAGCTTTAATTAATTGTAATGAACGGTCAATATGATCAGAGGCTTCCGGGTGAAAGGTAATAATATCTGCACCTGCTTCCAAGAAATCTCCAATCAGACGGTCAACAGGGGAAACCATTAAATGCACATCAATCGGTGCCTGAATACCATATTTTTTTAGAGCCTTACATACGCCTGCACCAAAAGTTAGATTTGGAACATAATGATTATCCATCACATCGAAATGAACAACATCAGCACCGGCTTCCAAAACATTTTCAACTTCTTCACCTAAACGTGCAAAGTCGGCTGATAAAATGGAAGGTGCAATTAAATAAGGCTTGGACATGGTTAAACCTGGCAGATGTTTTTGATGATCAGGATTATAACAAATTTGATCATGACCTGCTTTTCAAATGAGTTCACGGAATGATCCTCATTCTGAGTCTTTAAACATCCATGCATATTTTTTAAATTCAATAACAGTTTTTAACCAATATTTCTGATAAATTAGAATTTATTTGAGTAAATGAGAATGAAAAGCAATACCAAAATTAAAACAAACGAAGCCAAGCGCATTTCAAGACGCTTATTCAATCACTGGAAACATAAATTTGAAGTAAGCGAGTCAGACCATACCACCTTTATTTACATGCCAGATGCCACGGTTCAACTTGATTCACACTCCGATGTTTTAGAAGTAACATTAACTACAGATCGAGAAGATTTTGCACATCTGGAACAGGTCATCATTGCACACTTGAACCGTATGGCTCAGCAAGAGTTTGATGTTGAATGGTTACATCAATCATGATCAAGGTTTATTGTGATGTGAAGCTTCGAAATCTCGCACCATCTGAATTCTTTTTTCAGTTGCAGGATGTGAGGACAGAAAATCACCACCTGCTCCTTTCGTTTTCTCTTCACCACTTTCATCGCTTAAACGTTGTAAAAAGTTAGCAAAATGAGAAATCGATAAATGACGTTTATGCATCAGTTCCAGAGCGTATAAATCGGCCTCACGCTCAAACTCTCTTGAATAACCTGCACCTAACAAACTCAAAGGTAAACTATGCAGCAAATCCGAGCTATCCCCTGTTATCGCAATGTAGATCACACTAAACCCTAGACTTGAAAGTGCCTGCTGCAAACTATGCCTTTGAACCAAATGACCTTGCTCATGTGCCAAAACGGCTAATATTTCCTGATCACTATGTGCAAGTTCTATAAGTTCGTCAGTGACGATAATCGTATTGTTTGGCAAAGCAAGAGCATTTGCACCTAATGTATCACCTTGCCTGAAAATAATCGTCGCTGGTCGCCCTTCTGCAACCGTATTTTGATAATTACGCCTAATCTGCTCTTGTTGCTGAAAAGGCAAGTGACTTTGTGTCGTCATATCAAAAACATAATCTTTTGCCTGATTTCCCAACGCATTCAAGGTATTTTCTGGCAGTTTAAATGCAACAAAGTGAGAAGCGGCTGGAACACCCCATTTCAACGCTGCAAATGCCAAACTAAAAACCACAATAACACTCAGTACAATCAGTGAAGGTGTACGCTCAAGCTTCCAAACCTTGTGATTAAAACCTTTATGTCTAATTGCAAACCACTCTGGTACCTCTTTTTGTAAAAACTCTATCCTTGCGTCATCGTTAATTTCAACAACTGGATTAGTTTTTCCTAAAGCGCCAATCAAAATCATTTGATCATAATGATAACGACGTATTTCTGCTCTGTTTTCAAGTTGATAACGGATCTGGATACATTGTTGATCAATGGGCAATATCTCTGCATGGTGTGGCTTCGACGACACACCATCATAAAAAATAACAGCCAAAGCTTGATGCATCCGTTATCCCTATTGTTGTTTACGGAAAATTAAAGTGAAATATCCAGATCAAAAATATCACTAATTTCTTCTGCAATTGCATTATGGTCAGTTTGTGCCAAATTAATCATCTGGTTAGGATCATCTTCTAGCTGTAAACTCAATGATTCAACCTGATATTTGTATAATCGGATCGCCGCCCATGCAGACATCAAGCCTAAGCTCAATACTTTTATAATCCAATTGCTAGCCACAATCCATGTATATTTCCATTGGTTACAGTCTGTTTGAAACTGACTATCTCCCAGGCGAGTATGATTCCAAGTCGTAATATAGATACGAGCCTGAATCAAAGGGCCGATGAAAAACAGTAATAAAATATATACAGCGATTATCAGATAAATCCCTAGCTGACTAAGATTAATATTTATCCCTTGCCCCGTACTCATGGCACCATACAAAGCAGCAAATAAAATTCCGATAATAGCCAATACCCCCCAAAACAGAAATATTGGAATATAAACTGCTGACATATAATTTGACCATGAATTGGTTAAATTAAATTTCAGTTGCCCTACATATAAATGATCTACCAAGTATTTCTTATATAACCAAATAGCAACAGGAGCAAATATTCCCAAGGTAGCAATTGAAATCAGAATCGCTTTTAAAAACAGCCAATATGCCTGTTTGGTGCTTCCTGAAAAATAAAAGCGACTATTTCCAAACTTACTATTTCTTGAATTAAAGCGGATAGTTGCCCGCACAAGCCAAGGGATCGCCAGATAAATAATCAAAAAACCAATAAATGTTAAAGTTGGCGCAAACATAGATCCGAATGAAACTGCAGCATACAGTCCCAATGCAATCAAACGTCCAATTAAAATCTTTGTGGGAAGCCCTGTGAAGTCGAAAGCCCGATCAAAAAACGCTGTATTGGTATAAAAATATCTTAGACGGCGGACTTTAGCCCATGGTGCATAAAGACTTAAGGTTACAATAGTCAATAAAATATTAATAAACCAGATCCCAAAATATTCCATTGCCTGACCATGGAACCGGAAACGATACGTCTTTCCTAAATATAAAGGTCTGTCTTGACTAACAAATAGAGAGTTTTCAGTAAATTCTGGAGTTTGATCCGATAAAATATTCTCTTCAGGTTGCTGCATTCTGTACTCTTGTTTTAATTACATCGTTAAAATTTTTAAGTTTAAAAGTATTAATTCAATACAAATTTTATATATTCCTATTTTAAGAGAGTTTCTTATAAAATCACAACTATTTGCGTTTTTATTTTACCAACACCATATAACCTATTAATTTTAATAAAAATATCAAGTTTTTTAAATATATTAATACTCAACTTTACTGGAGGATTACAAACTAATCCTCCTTTCAATGATCATGATTTGGTTAATTGCAAAGTATGAAACTGTAAATGATCATCAACAAAACTCTGAATAAAGAAATAACCATGATCATATCCATCATGGAAGCGTAAGCTGAGTTTTTGCCCAACTTTTTGACATGCCTGTTGCAACAGTTCTGGATTTAATTGACTATAAAACTGGTCATCTTTTCCCTGATCAATCAACACTTCACTAAATAATTGCCCTTTAGCTTGTATCAATGCTACAGCATCATGTTTTTCCCATTCTGTCTTATCCATCCCCAAATAACTGGAAAAAGCTTTTTCTCCCCATGGACATTGACTAGGTGCACAAATAGGAGCAAATGCTGAAACAGATTTGAATTTTTCAGGATATTTCCAGGCCAGAGTCAATGCTCCATGTCCTCCCATAGAATGTCCAAAAATTCCAACGGCATGAACCCGAATAGGAAAATTTTCAAGTGTGATTGTATACAGCTCATCAACAATAAAGCTTTCCATTTGAAAATGTTCAGCCCATGGTGCCTGTGTAGCATTGATATAAAAGCCTGCACCTTGTCCAATGTCCCAGTGATCACCTTGCTCAACCCCATCCCCTCGTGGAGAAGTATCAGGCATAATCAAAATCAGTCCTAATCGGGATGCCAGACGCTGTGCATGTGCTTTTATCGCAAATGTCTCTTCAGTACAGGTAAGTCCTGCAAGGTAGAATAGTGCGGCACACTGTTGTCCTAACAATGCCTGAGGAGGTAAATAGATAGCAAATTTACATTGCCCTTTTAGAGTATGTGACTCAAATTGATAAACACGTTGTTCACCATCAAAACATTTATTTTTCTGAATCAACTCCATGGATGGACTTCCTCTTTTAAATAACGAGCTACGTTAATGTACCTCAGTAGCAACTTGTGCTGTTTTTGCACTGATCGGCTGAATCGCTGCCGGATTATCAGAATTGACATGTACATTAGGATCAATCTGTGTTGCGGGTGGAAAAAGCCTTTGCTCCAGTTGTGGCAACATCAACTCCATATTTTTACCAATCACCCATTGCGGTTCTGATGGTTCAAAACCTTGAGCATTTTCCCATTTTGCAACAGTTTCTGCTGCCTGAGCAAAAGCTGCCTTCAACGAGGTTTGATCACGCATTGCCTGATCAAAAAACGCACGGCCAAAATAAGTATAATCAGCCTCATTTGAACAACCAAACGAAGTACGATCCGCAGCTGAAGCGGTAATAATTAAAGTATCTGGTGATTGTAAGGCTGGAATAAAACTACCAGAATAACATGCAGAAATAACAATCACTTTCCAGCGAATGCCTGATCTATCCAGACTTTCTCTTAACCATTTTGGATCAACATCATCCATATCAATTGGCGCATTTTCCAGCTCGAACTGATTTTCTAAACCATGAGAAGTCATATAAAGAAAAAGTACATCACTCTCTTTATTCATTTGCTGGCCAATACGACGTAGCGCCATATCAATACTGGTTTTAGTTGCAATCGGGATCTGCGTAATGGTTTCTGGATTATTGATCAACTCCATGGAGCGTCCATATGTTCCAAAACGCGTATCAAACTGTTCCTTGATTCGTTCTATTTCTGATTTAAAAACATCCTGATAGCTCGCCCCACCAACACCCAAAAAATACCAATGCGTTTGGGCAAATTCACCAAACTGGATTTGCTCCAAAGCCTTATTCAACATCCTGCCTTGTGTATAAAAAGCCTGTTCTGAAATCGACGGGGGATTTTCTTCAACTTTCCAGATTGGTTGATCCTTGACTGACAATTGCCAAACCACAAGGGTAAATAAAGTAGCGATCATGATCAGACCACGTTCCCACCATGGCCATTTTAATTCTCTGGAAAATACCCAGACCACAGCCAGACTTTGCCAGACAAAAAGCACCATGAAAATAATAGGCAAATAATCGTAAGTAAAAGCAGGAAGATAATCCAGTGTCCCAAGATATTGAATAAAACTTTGTAATAAAGCGATGTGAGTATCCAGTACCAGCCAAAGTAATGCAGGTACTAACATCAAACGTGAATTATTGGTTCGCTGGGAAAGAAAAATCCCAACAATCAAGGCAATAAAGGGCCAAAGGGCGTAACTCACCAAACCTTGCCGGTTAAATGTGCCACCATCACCTGCGATCAGCCAACTAAATAGCGTATTGGCACAACCTCCCAGTATCCCCCAGAAAATGAGCTGTAAAATAGACGGTCGGACAATCTGTAAAGATTTTCTTGAGCCTAAAAATAACCACATCCCCGCGAGTTGGTTACTCTTAAAATCATGCCAGAAATTGATTGAGGGTTTCAGATCTATCATACGGTTCAGTTTTACAGGTGGGCTTTTTATTCAGCATACCTAGTTTATGCTCGAGTAATATTTTATCAATGATATATTTAACTATATATCAAATTTTCGTCTAATTCTGCATCGTTTACTAAATCACTTAACAAGTTTTTTTTGTGAAGTATGCATCAAATCGACAAGCATCACCTTGCCATTGATGATCCGGTTTCAAATTTGCCAGAAATACGGCTAAACGAGGTCGCTTAACCACAACTCGATCTGAAATTTGCATAGCCAAATCTAGCAGATAATCACCCAAATCCATATCACCATCTTCAGGTAAAAGTAGATGCAATAGCTGCATCTGTTTTTTTACCTGCGCCTGCTTTTTAACTGCTTGCTGATTCTGATCCCGTTGAGGAAACATCGGATCCAGATAGACAACATCAAATTTGGCATGCTGTTGAATTTGTTGCTGTAAATACTCTGCTGAATCTGCAAAAACCAATTCAATACGACTGACTATTTTTGCTAAAAATGGATCTTGTGCTGCTCGCTGTTTAGTATCTTCAAGCAAGGTAAACAATATTGGATGACGCTCAACCAATGTAAGCCTGGCACCTAAGTGCGCCATTAATAGGCTATCATGTCCCAAACCTGCTGTAGCATCAATTAATGTTGGTTTTTCAGCCAAATTGCAAGCTCGGGCGATCATCTCTGACTTTAAACTGGCACGTTTCAAACGTGGAACTTCAGCCTGCCAGTCTGGCTGCATTTTCATACCATTAGCACATAGCCATAATCCGTGCTCATCAACACACAAGGCAATTTCTGGATGGAGTCTTAAGAACCGTGCATTGAGCTTTTCAACCGTTTCTATACTTACACTCACCCCACGTAAAGAAAGCACAGCTTGATAGTGCTGTGCTTTCGATAAAAATCCAGATTCAGTATATAAGCGAATACCGCTTACCATAATTTCCAGCCTGTAATTGCAAATAATAAAATAATCACACCAGATATGATTCGGTACCAAGCAAAAACCATAAAGTCACGCTTAGCAACGTAAGCCACCAATACACGGATTAAAATAAGTGCCGATATAAAAGAGACCACTAAACCGACAAAGAATACAGTCCAGTCCTGAGTCGTCTGATAGATATGATAGTTTTTGGATAAGTCCAGCAAACCTGCACCAACGATGACAGGAATCCCTAAAAAGAAAGAAAACTCAGTTGCTGCTTTCCGGGAAATACCCAAGAACATTGCACCAATAATCGTTGCACCCGAGCGCGATGTACCAGGAATCAGTGACAATACCTGAATAAGACCGATATAAATCGCTTCTTTTATGGAAATATGTTCAACATCTTCAGCATTTACCTTTGGAGGATGCTTTTCAATCCACCAGATAATCAAACCACCGACTATCAGACCAATTGCAACTGTTACATCATTAAATAATAGTTCTTTAACGGTTTCACCAAAAGTCAGACCTACCAGAACAATGGGAATAGATGCCAAAATCAGACTAATCCCTAAATGACGCCCCTTAGGCTCACCAGAGAACAGTCCAACAGCTGCTCCCCATAGTTTCGTCCAATATTCATAGATTACTGCAGCAATAGCACCCATTTGAATTGCAACAACAAATAGGTCACTTTTATCTTTGGTCCAGAAATCCATCAACTCTGATGCTAAAATCAGGTGCCCTGTACTAGAGATGGGTAAGAACTCTGTAACACCTTCAACTATACCCATGACAGCTGCTTTTAAGAGCAGTAAAAGATCCATGTGTAATCCTAAAAATTAAATTATGCTTTACCTTGTTCTGGAATTTTTTTCCAAGCATTATCCCGTAAATAAACAGGTAACGCCAACTCTGCGCTTACCCATTCCTGTTGTGCAACTTTTTGACGTGCAATCGTTGCGATATCCTGAGCTGAAGCCGAAACAGACTGAAACTCAGTGGCATTAGCCTGTATTAAAGCTGATCCTGAACCAATTAGTGTAAATTTTTGATAATCGACACCCTGCTCATAGTTTAATAGTTTTTCTTCATCTACAGCTTGCATGATCGACTCCCCATCTAACTGGAAACTCGCCATATAAACTTCCTGCATACGGGCATCAAGTACAGCTGTCACTTGAGTTAAACCAGCCTCTCGATAAGCAGCTTGCGCAAGCGCTTGTAAGGTTGACACAGGGATTACAGGCAGATCATTTGACCATGCCAATGCCTGAGTTACAGCAGCATTGATCCGCACACCACTGAATGAACCAGGACCACGGCTAAAGGCGATTGCAGTCAAATCAGATACAGGAACATTTAACTGATTGAGCCCCTGATCAATCATCGGCAAAATAGTTTGCGTTTGTGCTTTTGCTCGCTCATCACATTGAAAAAAAAGTGTTTGAGTTTCATCAACAATTGAAACGGAACACTGCTCATTGGCAGTTTCCAATGCCAGCAATTTCATGCACAACCTTAACTATCTTAAAAATGCCAACTATAATACTCCAGTCGCTTTCATAGCGCGAGTTATTATAAATTCTTCAACAAAAAACTTTGGAAAATAACAAGGTTTGTCATATTCCGATATGGATGTAAAAATATTTTTTATTGATATTCAACTGAACTTGGGCCAAGCCGTAGTAAATGATCAGGCTATCGACTAAAACTCGAACTTTTCTAATTGAATAAAATTTTTAAAATGTTCTGCATAATGCATAGCACTCATTTTCAAACGTACTTCAGCATCGGCATCCAGTGTCTTGACTACTTTGCCTGGCGATCCCATGACCACTGAATTATCAGGAATGATTTTTCCTTCAGGAATCAAGGCATTTGCACCAATAATACAGTTTTTACCAATCACTGCATTATTCAGAATGACTGAATTTATCCCAATCAAAGTATTATCACCAATCGTACATCCATGTAACATCGCTTGATGCCCGATAGTGACATAATTTCCAATATTCATTTCAATACCGGCATCAGTATGCAAAACTGCATTTTCCTGCACATTGGTAAAGTCACCAAGACGGATTAAACAGTTATCTGCACGAATAACTGCACCAAACCACACACTGACCTGCCTGCCTAATTCAACCTGCCCGATCACTGTGGCATTATCAGCAATCCAGCCATCCCAAGGTTTATGCATAGCTTTAGGTGCATATTGATTAAATTTATACATCATTTTAGACATTCCTTTGATACAGCTAATTTTACTTGATCGTTAAATTCTGAGGTTGAAATGATGGAGAATTTAAAATAAATGGCCATTCTTTTTGATAATTCAAACCATACTGAAACAATGAGATAAGTATCCGTGCTGTTAATCCCCAAACAACTTCATTTTGTACTTGCATACTCGGAAAATAAATTGACTGATGCGCCATTCTTACTTCATAAGGAACAGGCTGTGCTTCCATTAGCTGTGTTAAAGGGACATAAAAAATACGGTCTATTTCAGAAGGCTGGGCAATCAATTCAACCTGAGGAGGGATAAGTCCAACTACAGGCTTGACTGAAATACCGCTTTTTGCCTTTTCCATAGGCAAATCACCGAGCAGTTTGACATCAAAAGGATTTAAAGCAGTTTCTTCCCATGCTTCCCTTAGGGCAACTGCAATATTACTGGTATCACCAGGATCACGTTTTCCCCCAGGAAATGAAACCTCACCAGCATGATTATTGAGATATAAGGAACGACGTGTCAGTACAACTTTAGGATCTATTTCATTAGTTATTGCAATTAACACAGCAGCTTGAGCTTGCTCAATATGTGTAGCAAAACGTAACCTTTGCTGCAAAGTCTGCGTCAATGAAAAATCCATCATTTGTCCTGCCGTTGTCATATTTACCCATGTCTTTTTGTTCTCTTTCCATCATATATGAAATTTTATGGATAAGGTTATAAATGATGCGAAAGTTAAAAAATTCGGTTATGCTGAACTATCCTTGGTTAAAATGATAAATATGAGTTTCTGTACTGCTTGCGGACATCCAACTATAGATAAAATTCCACTAGGCGATCATAAAGTCCGTCAGGTATGTACCAATTGCGGAACAATTCATTATGTCAATCCCAAAGTCATATGTGGTGCACTAGCAATATGGGAAGAGAAGGTTTTACTTTGTCGGCGTGCGATTGAGCCACGCTATGGTCTCTGGACATTACCTGCTGGCTATATGGAGTTACATGAAACCATGGCCGAGGGAGCTGCTCGGGAAACACGAGAAGAAGCTGAAGCCGAGATACAGATTGAACAACTATATTGCATGTACGATATTCCACGTATCGGACAAATTTATTCTTTGTTCAAAGCAACGCTAATAGAAGGAAAGTTCGGTGCTGGTGAAGAAACCATTGAATGTCGTCTATTTGAGGAGAAAGATATTCCATGGGGAGAACTGGCTTTTCCTAGTGTAGAGCGGACATTGCAACATTATTTTGAAGACCGTAAGACCCGGAAGTTTCAAGTACATTTAGAAACTCTTGGTACGCGTCTGGATAAAACGGGTTAATATTAAAAACTGACTATAAAAAACCATCCCGAAGGATGGTTTTTTTATTGACTAGATTTTAGTTTTAAGTTGATAACAAGCTGGCAAAGTTACATTACCCTCAAAATACCCAGATTGTCTCAGTGCAATATCCTTCATTTCCTGAGTAGACGTATTATCCTCGGCAGTATTATAAATATGCTGAAATTTTGCATAAGGATTTGTCCAGCTAGGTACTGTAGTTACTAAAGTTTTCCCTGTACTGTCATCTATATAAGTACGGTAACCTAATATAAAAATTCCACCTTTTACATTATCTTGTAATAAATTCATTAGATTTAAACGAAGAGAAGTACTTTGTGACGGCTGGATGCCTGCAGCAACCCCATCCAGATTTCCAAATACTGGACTTGACAGAAGCATACGAATATAAATCGATTGCTCCCTTTTATCTGCACTTGTATTTGTCGTCCCCACAGTACCGATCCTGTATTGTTGAACACCATTGCTATCCTTATATGTAACTGGGTCAATATCTGGGCATTGATCTGATGACAACTTTCCATCAGTAGCAAGATTCGTTCGGATATCACCATTTTCATCAATCACAATACTCAACTTGGTTGGTGCAATGGATGATGTTGCACCAGCTACCTTATCAAACTTCACATCTAATGTTGCATACAATGGAAATATATACTTCTCTCCCTTTGCCACATTGTCTTTAGTTTTAAATATTTTTTTATCCAAATATGTGGCATGGTCAGTTTTAATGATATCGACTGTTCCGTCATTAAACTGCTCCCCATCTATGTTTTGTTTCCATTTTCCAAAAATAGAGGCATCACCAGTAGTTTTAGCATTGATAAGCCTTTGATAATAATCTTGAGTTCCAGGAATAGCCGTATCTGCAATCAGAGTCCCCTGATAAATTGAAATATTATTCTCAGCCTTGTCCGGTGATTGTAATTCCAATGGCTTCACTGTCTTGTACGATAGTGGATCTAGCCATTTATCTTGAGTATTCAGATTAAATTTTTTAGGGGAAACTTGAAATATAAGCAAGTTTGAAGCTAAATCAGATAGAGTATCATTCGTTTGAAGTTTTGGTTTTCCATTCCATTGTGTCGCATAACCCAAAGTATAACCTTGACGGGTTGTCAACAAAAACATCTCAGCAATAGAATAAGAATTAGCTTGAGACTGACTTTTTGCCATAAAACCTTTAATGTCTGTATTTAGAAAACTTGTATTTGCAGCACCAGCAGAATATGTTGCTACATTTGCCTGATAAATAAGTTTTTTTGCTACAGCTTGTGCTGCCTGTTCATCTATTGCAGAGATATTTAGCCATGGATTTAATTTTTCCACATAACTCCCATCCAGAAAATCTTTTGCTTCGATATCTGAAGTGATCGTTGAGAGCTTGTCTTTTAGTGCCCCTGTGAGGGTTATCGGCTGGATGTCTGATTGAAAATTAGAATTAGAAACCTGAACAGCCTGCAATACTCTGATGATCCCAACCAACGTTTTAAAAGTATTATCCTCCATACTCATACTTTTGGCTTCAGCATCAGTTAAGCCCGTTGCTAGATCAAGTAGGCTTAAATAAGCTATTCTTATTTTTGTACCAGATATCACTTGTTCTGGTCTGATTTTGGAAAGATTCACAAATCCTAAATTAACCGTTCTACTGCTTTGGGAACCTTGTATAAAGAACTTGATTCTATCTCCTACCTTACAGCCCCCATTAGCAATATTTCCTGCATCAAAAGCAGTCGCAAAATGGTTAGTCGTATCACTACTACAATCAAAATTTAAACCGGCGACAGGGTAGTCCAAAGCAAACGTTTGACAATTCCCTCCTTCTGAAGCTTGACATCCATTGGTTGAAGTTACCACACCTTGATATGGATTTTCATTAATATGGGAACTTTCCCCACCACAGGCAGTCAGAGCTGATACAAGTCCAGTAAGTGCAAAAGGAAGTAATAATTTGGTTTTCATAGTATTTAATCCTTGCTTAACGTATAACATCAAGCTTAATTTGTCCCTGATTCGTCAGCTGCTTATTTTCAACATCAATTGCCGTGGATAACGGCGTTAAAAAAAGATACTGTGCTTGAGCTGGTTTTTTTAGTAAGCCTGTTAAAGCTGCATGTTCTAACGGACTTTCTTGTTTTTCTTGGCTTTTAAATCCACTCACCCCTTCAACAACACAACCGTTTTGATCTAAAAAAACGGCTAAGGGCCAATAATATTCAGGATTTTTTAGAGAGGAAGCATATGATGTCAATTGAATATTATTGATATCAGCATTTAATTTTACTACCTCATACATAAAGCGTTCTTTGATTGGAGCTGTCGGCCAAATACCCAGCTGGGTATTTTTTTGACTGAGTTCTTTTGCCTTTTTAATTTTTTTGCCAGTAAAACAACTTTGTTCTAATGCTTTTTCGACTTGATCTTTTGGTAACCGGTAATAAGTAGATGATAATGCCATTACCGTTACATTTTCAGGTTCATTTGCTTTTGTAAACTTTTCAAGAATAGATTTAGTTACACCCTTTTGTCGCTCAACGGTCTCGACATGCCGTGCACCAGCAGTAGGTGCATCTGGCATAATATAAAAACGCTTCCGCCCCTCCAGATTAAACTCACTATCTTCAAGAAACTCACTATCTACATACTTCACACCATCAAGTTCAGTAAAGTTTTTATTTTGAGACTCAAGCTCTACGGACTTTTTGCTTTGCGTAGCAGTAGAATTTAGCTTCTGCTCATTATCAATCTGCACCTCTGAACTAGAAATAACTGCTTCAGTTGCTTCTTGATTTTTTTTATCTTTTTTAAACAATTGTCTTATCGAGCGTGGTTTTTTAGCTAGCACAGACTCTTCCTGAATCTCTGTCGACTTATTTGCTTCAGCTGAAAGTCCCGATGGTATAACCTTTTTAACTTTAGGTACAACTTCACTTTCAACAACTTCTACTTCAGGTTTTGATGAAATAATGACTGGCTTCGATTCCGCAGGAACTCTCTGCTTAGGAGTGATTATCTCCAAGTCAGAGTTCTTTGATATTATTTCCTTTCTCTCTTGAGGTTTTTCTTCAACAGTTTTTACAGGCTCAACAAGTTTTGTGACTTCCTGTGGTTTTGGTTTTTTCGGCTGTTTGACTATTTTTCTATCATGAACACTTTGAGGGACAACCATTGGAAATCCATCAGGCCCAATAATGGTATAAAAACCGTCTGCATTTACAATCGGGCTTACTATAAAAATATATAGACCAATAGGGATAGTTATAAAAGACTTTGTTATTTTCAAGTTCATCACCATCTCGTTCTATAGTTCAAACCCAAAATCGTCACTTTTGTATTGGTTTTTACATTCAACCCTGCATATGGATTCAATAAAAGATTATCAATCCCACAGGCATTGGCCATACTACTGGTACATGCAGGAATGTTATCCCGACTACGTAAAAAACCGACAGATAAATCAATATCTGTATCTTCATCAAACCTATACCCAATACCCAGACCAAATAATTGTGCATTATTGATCGGGATTAAAGTATTCCGTTTATCATCTGGAATCGCACTGGTTCGAGGCTCATAACCAACCCTGAACTTTAAACGATCAGTTGCAGAATATTCCAGACCAATCCCCCAGTTCCACGGGGATTGCATTCCTAAAGGTAGTTTTAAAGAATTGTTCGTTACATTACTCGATAACAATTTGGCAATTTGTAATGCAGTAATATTTCGGTCAAATTTAAACTCAAAAGTATTCCATGCCTTATAATCTGTCCATCCCACGTCAACATTGATTTGCAAGTCCGGTAAAATTTTATATTTTATCCCGGCCTGAATATGCTCAGGATATTCAAGATCCATCGATACCAAACCTGATTCAACTGCCGGGATTCCACCAGGAAACTCAAGCAATTTCGCCAAGAACTGCCCAGATACTGCCGAATTCATCCCAGCAGCAAGTTCACGTGGAGATAGAGCATTACGAACAACATATTTACCTTTTAGTTTCATTTTAGCCGGGCTTTGATAGACCAGACCGAAACCAAAATCTTCAGTAGGCTCCCACATGAGTCCCAAATTAAAACTAGGACTCAAACTTTGTGTCATCTGGACTTCCATCTGACCAAATTTTGAAAATGGATTCATCCCTTCTTTAGCATTGCACAGTCCGAATAAAACCATATTCAGGAATTCATCATTATTCCCTTTGAAAGGAGCACAGATATTTTCATCAATCATCCGTAAAACTCCAATCATTTCATTTGGGAAACGCAGATCAGTTTTCATGGCAATGGCTTGATACGACATGCCAATAGAAGCACCAATTGAAAGCTGATCATTAACCTGATAGGCGATAGATGGAGATAAATAGGTAATACGTTCAATGGCGACCTGCTGTCCCATATAGTTACCAGGGTTGCCATTTTCGGAACCGAAACCTGCAACCAACGGTGCATAAGCAGCTGTTGCAAAAGTTAGTTTAGAACCAGGTGGGTTATACGACACACCACCAGTGGGGGCAAGCACTGGCCAACCTTCCCCTAAGTCGACGATTTTATTCACAAATGGAACAAACAGACTCGGATATTCAACATCCGCACGTACTTTATCCTTGAAGCTTGTACACAAATTGGATGGATTGTCTGCTCGATCATTACAGACCAGAGGATCATCTGAATAACCAAAAACGTTATATCCTGCTGGTACTGAAAGTTCTTTTTGAATATCAAAATTTGCAACAATACCTTGTACGTCTGTTTGCAAACCTTTTAATTTGGTTAAACCTGCAGGGTTAAAATGGATCGCACTAATTCCTGGAGGGTCAGCCGTCACGGCATTCCCCATAGTTAAAGAGCGAATATCAACGGATAAATTTAGTCCTAACACCGCAAAAGCGGGTGAAGATACGCCGGCTAATAGCAAAGCACTTGCTAATGGGCGCAGTGGCATGGTTTTCATACCTCACTCCCATTAATTAGCGCGCTTCTTTTTGCTTAATCCCAAAATATCAAGAGGGAAAGACAAACCTAAAGTGACATCGGGTGAATTTGAGGTCAAACCTATACCCAATGTACCATTAACGATGGTTTCAGGTGATACTCTCACCCCCAAAGCAATTGAAAACATGGAACTGGTCTGATCTGGTGCTTTATAATATTCACCATCATCACGATATCTAAACTCTGTATCCATATTCATGGTCTGTTGATAAGACATTGTCATGGAAACATCATAGTTAAATGAATAAGCAAAACCTAAAGAGAAGCCCATTGTCATGCCTGGGTCAAACTCACTTAAAACACGCTGTCCTTTATCCCCACCACCTCGAAGTTGATTTAGGCCAGACTCTTTAAATCCATAATTCCCTGATACAGAGGCAAATAAAACCACAGGATCTATATATTTACGTGTACTCGCTCCAACACCTACAGAATAGTACCCTTTCCCTGTAGAAAGATCAGTAACGGGATTAATTTCATAAGGGCTATCTCCAGTTTTACTTGAGAAATTACCAAATAAAATCAGGGGTAAACGTCCAGCTTTAAGTGGGAATGGTTCCCAGCGAACGCCTAAACCAACATCTCCCAATCCAGCAGTTGTTGTATCTTTTTGACTATCAGATTTTGCAATAAATGGGACAGATGCCGTTAACGTTAAGTTATCAAGCAAACCATATTGGACCGTAAAAGTATTGGTCAATGTATGGTTGGCATCCTCATCAACACGTAATTGATATAATGCTCCTTGATCTACTGCAGCATTAATCTGTACATCATTATAATAAGAGTAATCCAAATCATAATATGTTGAAATTTCACCTTTTTTAATCAGTGAATATTGTCTTTCACTTGAGGTAAAAACTTCCTGCAAATTCGTTTCTTGAGTCGCATCACCTTCTTTTTGCTGTAAAGCCTGTGCTGCCTGCTTTCCCTCTTGCGGAACCAGTGAAGGTGTCGTTTCCGCGCCAGACTCTGGCTGAGAAGATGTCACAACTTGGGGGGCTGCTTTACCAGAACTCGAATTAGCCTGACTAATTTCATTAGTAGCATTATCAGCAGCGTTCCCACTGACCTGAACAGCTGTATCTTCTGCTGATTTGTATGTAGAAGATTCTGATGAAGATTCAACACCGTCTGCAGCATATACACTCCCAAATACAACTTGAATGCTAAGCGCAAGTAAAGAGCGGTTCATCCATTGTTTATTCATTTTAATCCTACCAATTCCCGAGAATATTGTTTATTTATTTTTAAATCCGATTTTTACTTATCTTTTATAATAGAGACGCATGAAGGATGTAATTGGCTGACCATACGTGTTTGAGTTTGGATCTCGGTCAATTACTTTTCTCATGGTCGAAGCTTTATCGGCGAGTTTATTTATATAATCTGTAGAAAATTGAGCATCGACTAACGCATAACGATGAATTGTAGCGTCATCAACATGTCTCATATCAGCATCTTGTAAAGCAAGTAAATCTTTACGCTGTTCTTCCGGGACATTAATCAAAAATAATGTGTTGTTTTCCCATATTTTTTTAAAACGTTCCTGATCAAAACTAATATTTCCTAAAGCGGGATCTGCTACATATACACGCCCATCTTTATAAGCTTTATAAACAACAAAATGCTTAAAGCCAGCATATGAAATTGGCACAATTACAGGTTGTTGTTGTTTTATCAGGTCAGAAAACTCTCCTTTAAATCCCCCACTTTCATACCCCAAAGCTGTAACAAAACGTTTCATATCCAGTAATGAAAAGCTGCGGCGCTGAACAATTCGATCATATTCACCAAAACGCAGCAAACCTTCCATCGTTTGTTGTTCCGTTAATTTTGTTCCCACATAACCATTTAACAATGTAGTTAATGCTGCTGACCCACAACTATAATCATAAGCCTGGCGAACAATTCCTCTAAACTGATTTTCAAGAGCAGGCTTAATCCGCACCTCTTCCCTATGATAGCGAGATAATGAGTTATTTCTCGGGTCAAGAACCTCTGTGTAATATACTGCATCAGCCGGCTTTTTCTTAATGTCAAGGGCATGACTAGCAAAATAGTAAATTAATGCTGAGCCCAAAGTAATCTCTATCATATTTAAACTATTCTAATTTAGGCATTAATTTGCCAGTAAGTGTTGATCTTATTTTTAGAGTGAACACTCTACTTCCTTTCTGAAAAAGATACAGATATTTTTATAAAAGTACATCCTTTTTTTTGACTTTTACTATATTTCATCACTCTTTTTGTGAAAAAGAATGATTATTGTCCATNTTAGATGACTTTTTTATAATCTGTCATATATTTTATAAATCCTATCCCAGAAATTTCTAAACCCGATGAATCAACTTATAAAATCTTTAGATAAAAAAAAGCGCGTGCTAACCACGCGCTTTTTTTAAATCATCTTAGTGACCAGAAATTGTGATAGAAGCACCAGCATTAGCACCATTCATCACTTTTAAACCACTGATCTGCACATCACCTATTGAAGCAGAGTCTTTAGTACCTAATTTGATTGACTGTACATAGACATCAGCTGGTGTTTTCAAGGCTGTAATTTTTAGACCATTAGTCGTTACAGCAACATCTGCATTCAATGCTAAATCATTTGAACCAGTATCGTTGACTTTAATTTTACCCAAAACAATATCACCACCACCAGCAGCTGAAGCGTCATGTAGAGAGATATCACTAATGGTTAAACCACCAACCATAGAACCATCAAGTTTGATCATCGCACCTTGAGGTGTATTACCTAACTGAATATTTGCTTTAGTTACACCAGTAGTTAAAGACAAACCGTTCAGGATAGTTGCAGAATTTTTACCTGCTGTAATCAACCCTGTTGTACCATCTTTTTCAGCATCAGTAACATTGATTTTACCAAGCTTGATGTCTAACCCAGACACTGCAGCGGAAACGTTTAAGAACGGTTTTCCACCACCACCATCTGTATCAATACTGATATCTGCCAAATTCTTAGAAGCCAATAATGATGAAGCATTTGCAGTAAGTTCAACATTTTGTATATCAATCGAACCTGCTTTACCACTGATAGGTGTCACAGGAGCATTTGGATCAGCAGGGTCTGGCGTACCAGGAACAACTAAACCGTCACCGTCATGAACATACAAATGGTCAATCGTAATTTTTGTAGCACCAATCCCAATGTTTAAACCATCCTGACCTGTTGTTGCGCTAAGTGCGGCATCATCGAGTTTTTCCATTGCCATTGCATTTGCGCTAACCGCTACCGCAGAAACTAAAGCAAGTTTAGCAAATAATTTCATATGTCTCTCCCAAGAGCATTTTTTTTCATTTTTAACCACTCTCCGTAGCCGCCATTGCTTTTTGATTTTTTTAACAACTTTGACTGCAATCCTTGAGGGGTCCGTTTTGCTCTTCTAAATTAACCTTATGTTATTTTTTGTTCAACTGTACTTTATTAAAAATTGCTAAATAACCGATAAACGGTACTTATGTGACTGGTTATACATTTTTGTATCC
>NZ_OOGT01000386.1 GCF_900323515.1 Acinetobacter stercoris
TATCCTATCCCTCAATGCCCATATTCCACTTAAATCATTTTCAGGTTGTCTGGTTGCCATAGATATCCTCACAGATTCTGGCGACTTTTCACGCTTTACAGGGATTGTGTCTAAAGTTACCCAGGGTGCCAGTGATGGCTCACTGTGCGTCTATAAAGTCGTATTACAGGATGCCTTTTCTTTACTCAAACTGACTCATAATAGCCGGATATTTCGCAATAGTGATGTCATCAGCATCACCAAGACACTGATAGAAGAAAGCATACACAACAGCGCATTAATCGCATCTGCACTTACACTGGATTTGTCTGGCATCAAGAAAAGCTATGATACACGTCCATTTGTGATGATGTATAACGAAAGCTTATATACCTTTTTAACCCGACTATGGCGTTCCGAAGGGATCAGCTGGTTGATTACAGAAACGGATACAAAAGTCGTTCAACCTGCCAGCGATATACAAGTACAAAAATTATGCCTCATTGATAGTGCAGCCGAATTTAAGCGTCTATCCCGAAAAAGCATACGATTTCATAGTCGAAGTAATGCAACAGAACGCTTTGATACCATCACCAGCTTAAGCAGTGAAAGACAGATACAGGCCACATCGATACAAACACAACGCTGGACACCGGATCACTTCTATCAGGATCAGGATGCCATTTCTTATACCAGACACCGGCATAGTGAAAACTTTGATACAGATACCCTTGATCTGGCACAGGTCTGGAATCTGGCACCTGCATGGATCAATGATTCAGATGAACAACTTACCCCATCCAGCAGTGCACAGCTGAACCGGTTGAATCAACAACTCACTGACTATCAAAACCTGCAAGCCAAAAAATTCATAGCCAGAAGCAGTGTACGAGATGCGGATGTGGGATATTTCTTTGAGCTGACAGGACATTTTGAGCTGGATCAGCATGATGGCTCAGAACGGCAAATGCTGATTTTTGGGAAAAAATTCTATCACCAGAACAACTTGCCCAAAGACCTGAAAAACCAGATTGATACCTTGATTGACCTCAGCCACTGGCAATATTTAAAAATCAATCAGGATGAAATGCATGGTACCGAACTGACACTCGTGCGCCGAAATATTCCGGTTGTTCCAGAATACCATCCATTAAAACATCGGCCACAGGTATATCCGATGCGTGGCATGGTGGTTGGTCCAGAAAATGAACAGATCCATGTCAATGCCTATGGAGATGTGAAAGTCCGCTTCCTGTTTACNCGGGCACAAGACCATCAACATGCAGGTGGCAGTGGTTCCAATGATAATGATCAGGATTCCTTCTGGTTACCCGTCATGACATTTTGGGCAGGGTCGGCAGGAGAAGGCAGCCGTTTCCATCCGCGAGTAGGTGATGAAGTCTGCATCAACTTCTTTGAGGGCGATATAGATCGACCTTTTGTCGCTGGAAGTATCTATGAGTCTTCACATCCACAAACCAGTTTTGATAAGAAAGGACAAGTTCCCGAGAC
>NZ_OOGT01000015.1 GCF_900323515.1 Acinetobacter stercoris
ATATATGGCCCATATAATAAAAACATTTAATCCTGATGAAAAAAGCATCTGTATTTTATGTTAATTTGTGAAAAAACAAAAAAACAGCTAAATAATTTTAATATATTTCAATAATTTGAAAAATTACATTTTTTACCGATAAGTATAAAGACAAATACTAATTTATTGCCTAGTAAATACATAACATTATATTTTAAATGTTTTAATTCTAAGTGCATATTCTATGTCTTGGAGATTAAAATGTTAGATAAAGTTCATAGCTATATTATTTCTACTAAAGATACGATTATTCCTTCTAATGTTATTCAGTATATACAAAATAATATAAGTCCTCATGCTGAAATAATAGATTGGGTTTCAAAGCATGAAAAAGAAATAGATGATATCTGGGATGAACGATATGAAATAATCGGTAAAATTTCAAAAAGTATAAGAAATAATGGTATTGCGATTCTTGATAATATTGGGATAGGGGACGTTATTGATTTTAGAGTGCGTCATATTGCACTGTATTTATTGCTTACGACGATAAGCAAGCCAAGTATACACTCAACCAATGATATTTTTTGGGATGTAAAAGATATAGGTGATCAAAAAAATGGCAAAGTGATTACATTTTCTGAGAGGTATGGCGAGTGCCCTTTGCACACAGATTCGGCATTTAGCGAGCATCCTGAGCACTTTTTAACATTGTATGTAGTGAAACCTGCAAATGACGGGGGGGAATCTGTTTACCTTTCTTTTAAAAATTTACTACATACCTTAACAGAGCATAAAGATGGTGATAAGTGTCGTTACTTACTTGAAAATACAGACTTTCCTTTTATGACACCACCTTCTTTTAATCCAAATACACCAGTGATACTAAAACCTGTTTTTCAAGATAATCGGGTAAGATTTAGGTATGATTGTCTCATAGATGGTCTTGATAAATATCCAGAGTTGCGTACAGTTGATCGTGTTTGGTGCATCGAGTTATTAAATGAACTTATTGAAAATAATCAATTCAAAAAAATTGTTTCAGTGCAAAAAGATCAAATGATTCTAATTGATAACTGGCATGGTTTTCATGCCCGTACGCATTTTGAAGATAAATCAAGATTTTTAATCAGGGCGCGATTAATATAGAAGAAAAATATGCATATAAATAACTTTAAAATTAATATAGTATCCCAGATGGTTATTACACTATTGATTTTAAGTACATTGATAAACTATACGCATATAGTTTTTTTTGAAGCCATTTTTCTGTTGATCTTAGTGCTTCTTCTCATTCCAAATATTAAGAAAATATATAAAAGTAAAACAGGGATGATTATTTTTTTTCAACTAATCGTTACTACTTTTTTTTTGATTTACAATAAAAACTATCAGATAAATGAAATTTTAAACTCATTGATGATGTTTTCAAATATTGCAGTTTTCCTGATATTTATGACTTTGTTTTTGTTGATTTTTAAAGCTTCACATCTTGATGTATATATTGTCAATAGTTTGTTGAGGTATAAAGAAAAATACAGAAAATTGGTTTTATTGATTATGGCTTGTTTGGGATCAATTGGATTGAGTTTTGGTACAAATATTGTTTTTGGTTCAATTTTACCGCAAAAAAATAAAAATATTGCAGCAACTTTATCTCGTGCAATCGTATTAACCATGCTGCTATTGCCCACAACAGGATCAGTTGCTGCTTTAATGATTGTATATTCAAAACTAAACTTCACTCAGATTGTTTTTACCACTTTTCCTATTTTTTTATTTTCATTTATTCTGGCTTATTTTATAGATTCTATTTATATTAAAATTCAAGATACGAGTAATAATGAGTGCTTGAGAATATCTTGGTCTCCAATATTCGTTAGTATTCTAGTTTTTTTTATTTGTATACTACTTAAATTACCAATCATTTTAGCAATGAGTTGGAGTGCATTATTTGGGTTTATGATTTCGGTTAAATATAAAAAAGTATTATTAAAAAAATTGGGTGTTGTGTTTCTAAGATCAATTAACCGAATTTCACCTGAAATTTTACTTTTCATTATAACCGGATTGTTGATATGGAGTATTTCAAATTCTGATTTAATACATGGTCTACACTTAAGTCCGATTTTGGCACAGCCTTATATTATTATTCCATTAACTTTAACGGTTATGATCGTGACATCGCTTATTGGGTTACACCCGATGATGGTATTTAGCTTTTTTTATCCTCTTAGTTTATCAATTACACAAAATATACCTGATTATATTATGTATAGTTGCTGGTTAATCGGATTTATTTTATCGTTGCTTTTGTCCCCTGTATCAGTTCTAACGGCGACATCTTCTTTTGGTTCTGGGTTGTCTATCGCACAAAGTTGTTACCCTTTACATTGGAAGTATGTAGGGTATATGTACTTGTTTACAATTCTGTATTTATTGATATTATTTTATATTTTCTAAATTTTAGGTATAAAAAAACCAGCCTAAGCTGGGTCTTTTTTACCATTTTATATTGTATAAAATGGTGCCCGGGGCCGGACTCGAACCGGCACGCTTTGTGGGCGGGGGATTTTAAATCCCCTGTGTCTACCTATTTCACCACCCGGGCATGTGCGCAATAATAGTGGACGAATCGTGGCTTGGCAAGAGTAAATAAAACGGTTTGCTTTCTTTTCAATCAATTCATGTGCATGTATATAAAAATAAACTGATTGGGCACCGAAATTTTTAACGATAATTTCACGTGATTGAGATCAAAGCTTAACAAATATTTTTTAGGTTAGTGGTGAAAAAAACTTTTAAAAAAACCTAGGAATAAATTAAATGCCAAAGCCAGTTTCCCGCCGTGAGCTTATTTTAAAATCACTTGCCAGTTTTGGGGCTTTATCGATACCAGTAACATTGACTGCATGCGGAAGTGACTCAAAAGATAGCAGTGTTACAGTTCCTCTAGTAAAAGCTGAATTTCGGCATGGTGTTGCTAGTGGTGACCCTTTACAGGATAGGATCATTTTATGGACAAGGTTAACACCTGAAGATACAGTTTCACGTTTACACGTAGTGTGGGAAATTGCTAAAGATGAAAAATTTACTCAGATCGTGAATAGTGGAGCTGTTGAAACGACATCAGTCTCGGATTTTACAGTAAAAGTCGATGCTGATAAATTGAGCGCGGGACAAGCCTATTTTTATCGTTTTAAATATGGCAATACAATTTCTCCAGTGGGTAAAACAAAAACGCTTCCAAGTTCAACAAATAGTGTGAAATTCGCAGTATGTTCATGTTCAAATTATCCAGCGGGGTATTTTTATGTATACCGTGAGATGGCAAAGCAGGATGTCGATGTAATTATTCATCTCGGAGATTATATTTATGAATATGGAGAGGGCGGATACGCAACAGACGAAGCTGAAGAATTAAAGCGTTTGTTGCCGTCAGATAACAATAAAGAAATCATTGAACTTGATGATTATCGTAAACGTTATGCACTTTATCGTACTGATGCGGATCTACAATTAGCGCACAAAAATAAACCATTTATCGCGATATGGGATGATCATGAGCTTGCAAATGATGCTTGGAAAGATGGAGCTGAAAACCATCAAGCAAATGAAGGAGCGTTTAAAGATCGTAAATTTGCAGCGATACAGGCGTATTTTGAGTGGATGCCAATTCGGCCACTTTCTGATACAGATCAGGTGAAAATTTATCGTCAGTTTAACTTTGGCTCTTTAGTTCAATTGGTCATGTTGGATACACGTATTATTGCACGTGATGAACAGCTGGATTATGCAAAATATATAACAACAACAGGATTGGATACAGTAAGATTCCAAGCAGATCGCACCAATCAAAGCCGTACCATGATGGGACTAGCCCAGCGACAATGGTTACAGTCTCAGTTGGTTGCATCAAGCTCTACATGGCATGTGATCGGTCAGCAAGTCTTGATGGCAAAAATGTTGATTCCTGCTGAATTATTATTATCTTTAAATTCAATTACTAGTGGTAAAGTAGATGATACAACTCTTATGAAAATAAGTGCCCAAATTAAAGAGCTTGTAACATTAAAAATCCGTTTGTTAAAAGGTGATCCAACCTTAACTGCAGTAGAAAAATCCCGTATTACGACTGTAGCTCCATATAATCTGGATGCGTGGGATGGCTATTTTTATGAGCGTGAAGTGATTTATAACACCCTAAAATCTCTCAATAAAAAAGCAATTGTATTGGCGGGGGATACGCACAATGGATGGTTGTCAAATTTGCATACTCAAGCCAATGATTTTGTTGGGGTGGAGCTTGCAACAAGTTCTGTATCTTCACCTGGTATGGAAAAGTATTTGAAGCTTGAACTTGTAGGGCCTGAACAGCTTAAAGAGTTTGAAATTGCATTTACAACCTTGATCGATGAGTTGGCATATACCAATTTAAATCAACGTGGTTATTTAAAAGTGAGTTTTACAGATAAACAGATGCAGGCAGATTGGATTTATTTAGATACGATTAAAGAAAAACAGTATAAAGTTGATCAATCGCGGACACATCAACTTATTTTAGATACTAATTTAGAAGAAATTAAAACAGTCGCCAAATCTGCTTAATATTTAATTCTTGCCTATAAGAAAGCTGAGTATTTACTTGGCTTTTTATTGTATTTTTAGGCATAAAAAAACCAGCCTAAGCTGGATCTTTTTTCACCATTTTATATTGTATAAAATGGTGCCCGGGGCCGGACTCGAACCGGCACGCTTTGTGGGCGGGGGATTTTAAATCCCCTGTGTCTACCTATTTCACCACCCGGGCGTTTTTACCAAGTTTGGAGGCGGAGGTCGGAATCGAACCGGCGTACACGGAGTTGCAGTCCGCTGCATGACCACTCTGCCACCCCGCCATCACTTGGTGATGCACATATTAGCAATGTTTCGAAAAAAAACAATAGGAACAATGAATGATATGCACATAAAAACGACATATAGAATAAAATTGTCTAAATAATCATGTATTATTTACAAAATTGATTCATATCTACTTTGGAGATGTGCCGTGGCATTAGTTTTAGATGGTCGTGCATTAGCGAAACAAATTGAAGCTGACTTGTTAACTCGTGTGGAAGCTTTAAAAGCGAAAACAGGTCGTACACCAATTTTAGCGACTATTTTGGTTGGGGATGATGGTGCATCAGCGACTTATGTCCGTATGAAAGGCAACGCTTGCCGTCGTGTAGGTATGGATTCTTTGAAAGTTGAATTGCCTACAGAAACTACAACTGAACAGTTATTAGCTGAAATTGAAAAGTTAAATGCCAATCCAGACGTACATGGTATTTTGCTTCAACATCCTGTCCCTGCCCAAATTGATGAGCGTGCTTGTTTTGATGCTATTTCACTTGATAAAGATGTTGACGGGGTAACCTGCTTAGGTTTTGGTCGTATGGCGATGGGAGAGGCAGCTTATGGTTCAGCGACTCCAGCTGGGATTATGACGATTCTTAAAGAAAATAACATTGAAATAGCAGGTAAACACGCTGTTGTTGTTGGACGTTCTGCGATTTTGGGTAAACCGATGGCAATGATGCTTCTTCAAGCTAATGCGACAGTAACGATTTGTCATAGTCGTACGCAAAATCTTCCTGAGCTTGTAAAACAAGCTGACATTATTGTTGGTGCGGTAGGTAAAGCGGAACTGATCCAAAAAGATTGGGTGAAGCAAGGTGCAGTTGTTGTTGATGCCGGTTTCCATCCTCGTGATGGCGGTGGTGTTGGTGATATTCAGCTTGTAGGTATTGAAGATGTTGCCAGCGCTTATACACCAGTTCCAGGTGGCGTAGGTCCAATGACGATTACGACTTTGATCCGTCAAACGGTTGAAGCTGCTGAGAAAGCTTTAGGTTGATTATTTTTCGCTTTATTTAAAAGTATTTCTGGTCTTTATTTAAAGCTTAATTTTTCGAATAAAACTCCTTCCTTTGCGAAAAAATGCTTCTCCCTCTTTAATAAAGAGAGAGAAGGAGGGAGATTATTTAATGCTTCACAAATGAATTAAAAGAAATCAAATGAGCTGCACTTTTCAATTTCCAAGAGCCCCTGAGCACTTACTCCAAGCCTTACATGAAGTGATTCCAGATTGTGAATTATTAGCTCAACAACTCCCTGAGACTACGATTTCGCTTTGGCTTATCCCACCTGTATTTCCAACTGATCGTTTGGATGATGAAGTCATTCGCCGTATCTGGAATGATACACCGTATTGGATTTTTTGCTGGGCATCAGGTCTGGCAATGGCACAGTGGCTACTGGCAGAGCCTCACCACGTAAAGGATAAAGTTGTTCTTGACTTTGGAGCTGGATCTGGAGTTGTGGCAATTGCTGCAAAAATGGCTGGTGCGAAAAGAGTTATTTGCTGTGATATTGACAAAGTGAGTTTAGAAGCCTGTCGTGAAAACGCTTTATTAAACGATGTTCAGCTCGAATATTTAGATGATTTATATCAAGCCGAGCAGGTGGATGTACTTCTTGCAGCTGATGTTTTGTATGATCAATGCAATCGTTTTTTCTTGGATGAATTTTTGAAATTTTCTCCAGAAGTATGGGTTGCTGATAGCCGGGTTAAAAATTTCAGTCATCCTAAATATCAAAAAATAGATGAAAGAAGCGCAACGACTTGGCCTGATCTGGATGAAGCAAAAGAGTTTAGAAATGTCAGTTTTTATAAGACGCTGTGATTTACAGCGTCTTGTTATAGCATTTTAGTTAAGAGCAAGTATAACGCACGACATGTAGAGTGCTTGGGCGTGTATTCAAAGCAGCATCTGTTGCCAGATTACGATTATTGCTTAGATCAGGTGTATTAGATAATCCTACAGATGTTCTAGAGTGACCGAGTTGTACACCATAATTCTGTTTTTCACCCAGTTGTGGATTGATAATTTCATTTACACTTAAAACGGAAATTTTATATGTTTTTGAAGCACCTAAAACTTTTTGGCAAGCACGCTGTAATTTGTTTTCATCCAGTTTTCGATCTGAACGACCTGCGAGTGTGTAAGCCAGGGTAGCAGAGTTTGCAGATTTATTTTCGATTTGATAACCAGTAACACCATTATATTGTCTAGGTGTAGTCTGACACGCAGTTAATCCTAAGACGACTAAAGCTAATCCATAAATTTTGATCATTTTCATATTTGAAAGTTCCAGCTCTGTTCTTCTGATGAGTATGCCATAGCTTCTGTATTTAAACGATCTGAATTTTTACCTAAAAATAAGACACAGCTTTCTAAAAGTTTAAAAAACTGTGTCTATTCTGTTTTTATGTGAAAAATTAGTCGTCAGTAATTAAGCTATTTTTCTTGGTATCTTTCATAAAAATATAAGTAATGAGTGAAAGACCAATCATCAACGTAATGTAGTAAAAAAAGTAATTTTCATGTCCGGCATTTTTAAAGCTCAATGCAACCAACTCAGCTGTGCCACCAAAAATTGTATTGGCAAGCGCATAAGGTAAGGCAACACCTAAGGCACGAATATGTGGAGGGAATAATTCAGCTTTTACAACAGCATTAATAGCCGTATAGCCTGTTACAATAATCATGCCGCTCATACATAAGAAGAAAGCTGTTGTGCTATCCGTAGTTTGACCGAGATAATTAAAAATAGGAATGGTAAATAAAACACCCAGTACACCAAATGCAATCATAATTAGTTTACGGCCAATTTTATCGGAAAGTGCACCTACAGCGGGCTGGATTAGCATAAAGATAAAGATAGCAGCGGTCGTAATCTCTGTAGCGGTGGATTTATCAAATCCAGAGGTGTTTACCAGATATTTTTGCAAATAAGTTGTGAACGTATTAAATGCAAGTGTACCACCAGCAGTCAGCATAATGACTGTAAATGCCTGCTTAGGGTATTGGGTAAACAAGGTGAATGCCCCGCTTTTAGGACCTCCTTTTTTTGCCTGTTCCTGAACCATTTTAGAGGATTGTGTTTCCACAAGACCACGTCGAATCCAGAATACAACAATTGCTAAAAGTGCCCCGATTAGAAATGGAATGCGCCAGCCCCATGCATGTAGCTCAGACTCATCCAGAGTATGTTGTAAAATGATCAGTACACAAAGTGCGAAAAGCTGACCAGAAATTAAGGTGACATATTGGAAACTAGAGAAAAATCCACGATGGTCTTTACCTGCCATTTCCGAAAGATATGTTGCACTCGATCCGTATTCTCCGCCGACACTCAAACCTTGTAAAAGTCGGGCAAAAAGTAATAATGCAGGGGCAAGCATACCAACTGAATCATATGTGGGTGCACATGCAATAATTAGAGACCCGATACACATCAATGAGACAGACAGTGTTAGGCCTGCTTTACGCCCTTTACGGTCAGCGTAAATGCCCATGATCCATGCACCAATAGGTCGCATCAGGAAGCCCAGAGCAAATACTGCGGCAGCTTGAAGGAGTTTGACTGTATCATTTCCTTCTGGAAAGAAAACAGGTGCAAAATAAAGAGTAAAAGCGGCATAAACATACCAGTCGTACCATTCGACCAGATTGCCTGCTGAACCCCCTAGTATAGATTTGAAACGAGTTTTTCTATCAAGTTGCGTAGTGGCGACTTGAGGAGATAGATTTGACACAACAATTCCTCAGAAGAATGTTGGCAAAACACATACTTTTAATTTTTCAACAGAGAGCAAAAAACTAAAAAAATGTATTTTGAACGTACAAGAAAGGAGAAACAAAAAATTACAAAACCGTTATACGCCTACCCGATTGGGGTATTTATTCGACTTTAGTTGTATATTTGCCTAAATTGTATACATTTACTTTTTAAAGGTTCTTATATGCTAAATTGAGTATGTCTAATTTCGTGATTTTGAATAAATTGAATGAAATATCACATTACTGTTGGTGTAATTTTAAACTGATGCAAAGATGAAACCAGGTTTATTCGAACTTATAGATGATATTTTAAAAGATAACATTCGAGATCAAATACTTTAATAATTGATTGAAAAATCTGGTTCTAGAATAATTACGGTCACCAATGAATACTTATTCAAATCTGCATAAGAATTGTAATTTTTTCTTTATTTTTAATCGAAATTTAACGCAGTTGTGCATACTATTTTTATAAGTGAAAACAATGGGTTGGCCATATATGCGAAATGAAGAGTCTGTAGTGAATAAGATTTATGATATTGCAGTTATTGGTGGCGGTATTAATGGAGTCGGGATTGCCAATGATGCTGCTGGTCGAGGCTTGTCTGTTTTTCTTTGTGAAAAGGATGATTTTGCAAGTCATACCTCATCTGCAAGCAGCAAACTGATTCACGGTGGATTACGTTATTTGGAACATAAAGAATTCCGTTTAGTTCGAGAAGCACTATCTGAAAGAGAGGTTTTACTTAAGAAGGCTCCGCATATTATACGTCCAATGCGTTTTATCATGCCGCATCAACCATATTTAAGACCTGCTTGGTTAATTCGAACAGGACTGTTTTTTTATGATCATTTAGGTAAGCGAGAAAGTCTGGCGGGGTCAAACAATGTTTTTTTTGATCCAGAAACGAGTCCTTTGAAACCTGAGATATTACGTGGTTTTGAGTATTCTGATTGTGCAGTTGATGATGCACGTCTGGTCATTTTAAATGCGATACAAGCAAGAGAAAAAGGTGCAAAACTGGTAACACGAACGAAATGCTTAACAGCATACCGTGAGAATGGACTTTGGCAAGTGGAGCTGGAAAATGAAACGGGAATATATAGGATTCAAGCTAAGGCTTTAGTTAATGCTGCTGGCCCATGGGTGGCTTCGTTTATTCAGGATCATTTAAACCTTCAACCCGAATATGCTATTCGTCTAGTTCAGGGGAGTCATATTATTGTTCCAAAACTACACGATGATTCCAAAGCTTTTATTTTACAAAACGATGATGGTCGCATTGTTTTTGCTATTCCATATTTAGAGCATTATACATTAATTGGAACAACAGATCAGGAATATAGAGGTGATCCAAATCGCATCAAGATTACTCAATCTGAGATAGATTATTTGATAAAAGTGAGTAATGATCATTTTAAAAAGCAGCTTTCTCCTGATGACATCATAACTACATTTTCAGGGGTAAGGCCTCTATATGATGATGAGTCAGATAATCCGTCAGCAGTTACAAGAGATTACACATTGTCTTTATCCAAAGGCAATGAAGGGGATGCTCCTCTATTATCTGTATTTGGGGGAAAATTGACCACTTATCGAAAATTGGCTGAGTCAGCATTAGATCTATTACATCCTTATTTTAAATCTATGCAAGCCCGTTGGACTGCAACAACGATGTTACCTGGCGGAGAAAATATGCTTTCTGTGGATGATTTGGCTCAATACATTCAGGATAAAATAGTTGAGGCACCAGCCGAACTTGCTAAACGCCTGACACATGCATATGGTTCTCGTGTTTGGGGTATTCTAAAACATGCCAAATCTATACAGGATTTCGGGCAGCATTTCGGGCATGGGTTGTTTGAAAATGAAGTTGAGTATCTGGTAGATGTAGAATGGGCTGTAACAGCAGAAGATATTTTATGGCGGCGTAGTAAATTGGGAATGCAGTTCACTGAACCAGAAATATCAATATTAAATGAATACTTACAGGATCTGCATACTAGACGGGAAAGAGAACAAGCGGCTTAAGGCAAGCACGCCGAAACGTGCTATAGCTTGCTTGATTTAAAGGTACAAATCTAGACTTTATCACTGAGTTCCAGGGCGCGTTGATAAGCAACTTTCTTTTTTATTCCAGTGAGATCAGCTGCTAGTTGTGAGGCAGCTTTAACGGACAAGTCTTGCAGTAAGCGAGTAAGAAGCTCATCAAGTTTTTCCTGATCCAAATTCTTTTCTTCTGGAGCACCACCAATAACCAGAACAATTTCACCTTTTTGCTGATTGTGATCATTTTCAATAAAAGCCACTAACTCTTGCAATGTCATTTTTCGGATGGTTTCAAATGTTTTAGTAATCTCTCGGGCAAAGCCTACAGGACGATCATTTCCAAAAACATTTGCCATATCTTTTACACACTCCAGTATTCGATGGGGAGCTTCATAGATGATCATGGTTTGTGTTTCATTTTTTAATTTTTCGAGCTGAATTAGACGCTGTGATTGTTTAGAAGACAAAAAACCCTCAAAGCTAAATCGATCACTCGGTAAACCGACTGCAGAAAGTGCCGCGATAGCTGCACAAGCACCAGGTATAGGAACGACTTTGATCCCATTCTCTTGGGCAGCACGAACCAGTTTAAAACCAGGGTCACTAATCAAAGGAGTTCCAGCATCACTGACAAGCGCCAGATTTTCTCCATTTTTAAGCTTTTCTATGAGAATATCAATTTTATTGCTTTCATTATGATCATGACATGCCGTTAAGGGAGTAGATATATTATAATGCTTTAATAATTGAGCAGATTGGCGTGTATCTTCTGCTGCGATAAGAGAAACAGACTTAAGAATTTCAATAGAACGAAAAGTCATATCATCTAAGTGCCCAATAGGGGTTGCTACTACAAATAACTGAGCACTCATAGGTTTAGCTCCATGATAATTAAGAAAAGAAGTGTATTGGCTGTGATCATGTGCAGTGTGGTTTATCAGGCACATGCGGACGTTTTGGTTATTCTACCCGAATCAGGGCCTCTGGCGCGAGCTGGTTTAAGTGTAAAACAAGGGTTTACTCGGTCATATCAAAGTTCACATAATATTACTCGTATAAAATTTGTGGATGAAACCAGTGCCAGTATTCCCAAATTGCTTAAGAAAAATATTACCAGGAAAACAAATTTTGTGGTTGGACCTTTAACTCCAGATCATGTTGAACAGTTAATCAAGACAAATCCTAAAATCAAAGTATTGGCTTTGAATCAGAATAGTCGCGAGCATCGAAATGTACTGCAATTTAGCTTGTCTAAGTTTGAAGATGCAAAAGCATTAGCTGGAGTTATTTCGAAAGATAAAATTGAACAACTTTATGTGTATCGTGAGGAAAACTCAAAGAATGAAACTGAGCAATTCTTGCTTGCTTATATGGGGCAAAGTCCAACTAAAGTGCAAATTGTTGATAAATTGCCAAGAAAATTGAAAAAAAATGAAGGGGTACTGTTTTTAGGTAAATATGAATGGCTCATGGCTATAGATAAATTGCCTAAAAAGCGGATTTATATTCAACCTATATCGATTGAAGAAAATAAACCTTTGCCTATAGGGGTGAAGTTTTGTGATTTGCCAGCATTGTATGAAAAACCATGGAAAGAAAAACTTCAAGCATATCAAATGGAACCAACTTCGTATGCATATAAAAGACTTATTGCATTTGGTGCAGATGCATGGCAAATTACTGAACACAGTCTTGATTTTTCTCAGTCAAACCGCATGATTTTTAATGGTATGACTGGAAATATTTTAATCGAGAATAATCAGATACAACGTGCTCCACATTGTTATGAACAAACAAGATGGGCGCTTAAGGTTTTGTGAGGATATATTTTGCAAAAACAGCTTGGGGATTGGGGTGAACAAAAAGCAGTGATGCTGTTAAAGCAAGCTGGTTATGAGATTATTGCCCAAAATTTTCATTCCCGTTTTGGTGAGATTGATATTATTGCAAAGCAGGCGGATCATCTGACATTTATAGAGGTCAAAGCGCGTTCAAAGACAAGTTATGGTCGTGCCAATGAAGTTATTTCAAAGAACAAGATCCAGAAAATTATAAAAACAGCGCAGTATTTTTTAGCTGAACATTCATCATTTTCACAATTTTCCTGTCAATTTGATGTAATTTGTATTGATTTTTATGATGTCGTTGCAAAAAGAGTACAGCAAGACTTTTCAAAACTTGTCTATGATTTGCAATGGATTGATAATGCATTTACTTTGGATGATGAGTTATTTAATCTTGAATGAGTAAGTCAATAATAAATGCTCTGGATTGAGAAGCTTGCGTCATTTTGGATAGGAGTTTGAATTAGTGTTTAATCGTATTGCAGTGACTTTGCTTTGTGTTGCAAGTTTATCAGGTTGTGCAAGTTTGATTTCAAAAGGGACTGGCTCTAATCCAGTCGGTACTGAAAGTGGAGTTCGCTCACTTGGGCAGGTGTTTATTGATTCTTCAATTGAACGTACTGCAAAGATAAACTTGTATAAGCTAGACACACGTTTTAAGCAATCCAGAGTGAATATTGTGAGCTTTCATAGCAATGTCTTACTTACGGGACAGGTTCCAGATGCACATTTAAAACAACTGGCTGAAGACAATGTTCGTGCTATGAGTGATGTGAAAGCTGTTCATAACTACATTACAATTGGTAATCAGATTGGTTACGGTACTATCATGCAAGATGCAACTGTAACTGCAAATACGCGTGGTTTAATTATGCGTGCGCAAGTAGTATCAGATAGTAAAGTTGCGGTACATACAGAAGATGGCGTGCTTTATGTCATGGGGCGTTTGAATAATGCCGAATCACGTGATTTGAATGATGTCCTTCAAAAAGTGGGCAATGTGACTAAAATTGTTACTTTGATTGATAATACTGAGGAACCTGGTTCTGGTACGCAAAGTTCTGCATTGACATCAGGAGCAACAACTCAACCTTTGGAACAAACCCCTGTCGCTATTGATCCAAATGCGCAATAACCTGTTTGTGAATTAAATTATGCCCCGTCAAATCAGTATGGTGAAATCAAGACTTGTGTCCAAAATAGGGCAGGTACAGCTAAAGCTTAAGGATTTTAGATATTATGACTTGGCGAGTTATGCCATCAATGGGTTAACGTCACGAAAGGGTTACTATTTTCATAAAAATATTGCTTATGGGCTAAAGGCAAGGCAAAGATTAGATTTGTTTCGTAGCAAAAGCCCCCATCAGAAACGTCCTTTAATTGTATTTGTATATGGTGGGGCATGGTCACATGGTGATAAGAAAGCCTATAAATTTGTAGGTGAGGCTTTTGCTAAAGAAGGCTTTGATGTTGCCGTGATCAACTATCATTTAGCACCTGAACATATTTTTCCAAGCTATGTTGATGATTTGACACTTGCAATAAATTTTTTATCGCAACAAAAGCAAAAACTGGAAATTTCATCAGATAATATCGTATTGATGGGGCATTCGGCCGGGGCGTTTAATTTAATGTCAGCCTTATACCATCCATCTCCCTATGAAAAAACAGATCTGGATAATATTAAAGCAGTTGTCGGTATAGCTGGACCTTATCATTTTGATTATAAAGGAGATCCTCTGGCTCAGGATGCATTTGATCAAAGCGTTCCTTTTCAGCAAGTTATGCCTTATTATTTTGTTAAATCCAATCAGATCAGACACTATTTGCTGACTGCTGAAAATGACAAGATAGTTCGCGATAGTAATAGCATTGATATGCAAAACATGTTGAAACAACATGGTAATCACTGTGAAATTCGAACAATTCCAAAGACAGGGCATGTAACGATCATGGGGAGTATTTCCAGTCTATTCAGCCCATTTTTTTCCACTAAATCCCAGATTCTTCAATGTCTTGATGAAACATTTAATTGAAGATTATTAACTTTAGGGAAATAGATGCTGACTAGCATTAGAAATGCTGTCATTTCCAATGCTCTCAATAAAAAGATGCCTGTCAAGGCATCTTTTTATTATGTATCACATGTTCAATCATGGCATGTGCGATACTTCCTGCAAAAGGTGTTTCAGGTAGCTGATCAAATTTGAAAAATTGAGCATCACTAATTTCTTCTTCTTGTAGTTTGATTTCACCAGATTCATATTCAGCTTTAAATGCAAGCATCAAATTACTTGGAAATGGCCAGGGCTGACTTGAAAGATATTGTATATTTTTAACGTTAATTCCAACTTCTTCTAGCGTTTCACGTGCTACAGCTTCTTCCAGTGTTTCACCGACCTCTACAAACCCAGCAATAAGACCATACATATTGCCTTTATTGCGGGCATTTTTTGCCAATAGAATTTCATCCGTGCCTTTAGTAATCACCGTAATGACACAGGGTTGCACTCTAGGATACTGTCGATAGCCACAAGCAGGGCAGACCATTGCATATTCAGTTGAATGAACTTCTGTTTCATGACCACAATGGCTACAAAATTTATGATTTCGTCTCCACTCAAGAAGCTGAACAGCACGACTAGCTTGTTCAAACTGAGCTCTTGTCCATTGGGCAATAAGCTGACGTATTGGTATTAGCTGATAACCCTCTGGTATAGCTTCATCATCGAGTAAATCCCGTGCAATAACTTGATCACCTGAACTGAAAATGAGATCACTTGCCAATTTTTCGACCTTGGGAAGTTGAAAATTATCATCAACAAGAAGCTTATGATTATAAAAAATATAGGCAAGTGATAAATTTGACATTTAATGAATGGCTTTTAGTTTCTGGCTACTCACTAATGCTACATCAATCATTGCCGTTAATACAGGTTGTTTATTGAGTAAATTGTCAACAAGCATATCTGCACTTGCCAGAATATCGAGTAGATTTTCGATATGGTTTGAACTTAGGTCGGTATTTTTTTGTAAGTAACGATTTAAAAATTTGCTCGCTTCTGAGAATGCGCGATGCAGATCGGGAACATTCATAAATAGTACAGCACCAGCGATCTCGTCAAGTTGAGTCGGTACTTGTATCAGGAGACTGTTTTGTTGAGTATCAAGAAAGTCGACCAGTTGTTTTTCTGTAATATCAATGAGCTGCTTGGTTTCTTTGAATAATACTGAATATGCTTCATCGAGTTGGTCTAGAGAGATATTTGCATTATTAATTTTTATTTTTAAACGATTTGAGGTGTACTGACGTTCGAGGATCGCTGCGGCATTGATGGCTTTAGACATACTATGAATAAGCTGAGGTGTAAAACTTTCATTTTCAATCAAGTTCTGTTTAGAAAAAAGTTCGGACTTTTGCGCAAGATCAGCGGCAATATGTTCAGTATTTAATACACTGTAAACATTGGCAACATTTAGGAGTGAGGCCTTTAGCTCTTCAATTTTTTCTTCTTTCAGGTTTTGAAAATTAAATTCTAAATCACGTGAGATCAAATTCAGTTCTTGAGTTATTAATTCACAAATATCATGAATAGTCTGATGATCTGGTCCATAAAGTTGCTTTGCGAGTTGTTCAAGCTGTAAGTCGGTTAGGTTTTCTTCTCCAATATTTAGTTTTTCACGAAGTATGCGTGCTTGTTTGCTTTCCTGACCAATACATAAGCTGATCACATTTGCGATGGTTGAACGTTCAGGTATAAATTCTTCTGGAGATGTTAAAAAATGTGCAATTTGGCTTTCAATTTCGATCAGCGTTCTGAGTCTAGGCTGGTTTAATATACTATTTTCAAATTGTTCGAATGCGATATAGATTAGATGCCAGTAGAGATGACTCGGAGTGTTTTGTGAGAGACTGAATAGATATTGGCTGATACGCTTAAGTGCGGTGATCTCTAATTCGGTTTCATTTTGATTTAGAATATGATTTAGGCAAACTTTATAAAGTTTATGTAAATATTCAGTTTTTTCTAAAGGATCAATTTGTGGTTCTTTTAAGTCGGTAATAGGGGTATCAAGATACTTTTCTAAATGTTTACCTTCAGTTGTTATCGGCTTGTCTAATGCAAGTTCAAGTTGGTTTAGAGTGTCTAATAAAAAATGGGGAATCGAAACTTCTCTTAAACAAATGAACTCAATATAGCGTTTGAGCATGGTAGTGCCTTCGGTTAAGGCAATGGCTTTTTCTGGAGATGTATTCTCAGGATTCTGCATTATTTTACGTATTAATTCAGCAGAATATTCTGTGATCAGGGCAAGTGTAGGGATATTAATCAGTTTTAATACATCTGCACATTGTTCTATCTGATTTAAAGCATCATCGATTCCGAAAGGCAATGTTTGATCTTCTACAAGGCTTCCTACAGCAGATTCAACCAGTTGAATTGAATTATCAACTTCATTTTTAATCATTAATAAATGTGTAGGATCAAAATGAATAGATGTTTGGTAAGACATAAATCTGCACCATCCCCAATGTATAAAATAAATCTTAAATTTTTTGTAACTTCTTTATGAAGTATCAGAGCCTATTCAGTCTAAATCACGAGTCTGCAAGCCGAGTTTCAAGTCGATAAGCTCTGATCTTATGAGAATTACTATAACTGAACTTGGGGTAAAGTGCAGATTAAATCTTCATTTTTATAAAATTTTATTTGGCAAAAAGGCAAGGTTCCCCATGCTTTTCCTGATATTGCTTGACCCAGTTCTCATGAGCTTCCAATTCTTCAGCACTTGGAAATATGACAGGGAGATCAATCTGAATTTCTTGTCTGATTGTTTGACCAGCAGACTCTCCATCTTGCTGTGAAAATGAATCCATATCAAATGAAACCTGACCACCTGTCATGGCTAGGTATACGTCTGAAAGAATCTCGGCATCGAGTAATGCACCATGGAAGGTACGATCACGCTGTACGATTTCATAGCGTTTGGATAAAGCATCCAATGAGTTCTTTTGTCCTGGATGTTTGCTTTTGGCTAAAGCTAAGGTATCGGTTACTTCGCAAACTTCTGAAAGTGCAGGGAAACCAGCACGTTTGAATTCCATATCCAAGAAGTTCATATCGAAGGTTGCATTATGAGCAATGATTTCTGCACCTTTTAGATAGTCAAAAAGTACTGCTGCAATCTCTTCATATTTTGGTTTGTCTTTTAAGAACTCATCGCTAATACCATGCACATTTTCAGAGTCACCGACTTCTTTTTCTGGATTGATGTAAATGTGGATTGAGCTACCTGTCAATTTCCGATTGATCATTTCAATCGCACCAACCTCGATGATACGATCACCATCCTGATAATAAAATCCTGTGGTTTCAGTATCCAGGATGAGCTGACGAGGACCAAAAGCTTCAATCGTAGCAGGAGTGATGACAATCTGTGGGTGACTGTTTTCAGACATTGATACAGTGTCTGACGGTGATTTTTCTATTTCAAAATTATCTTGCTGGATATCAGTCTCGTCAAATTGTTCAGTATCTTCATTTTGCATATTATCTGTCATATCAAATCCAAAAGGGTCATCTAATAACCAGTCTTTTTCATCTTTTTTTTTATCGCTTTTGATTTGGGTATTTGATGGTTCAAACTCAGCATTTTTAATTTTCTCTAAAGTCTGGTCAGCACCAAGATTTGCCAGTTGATCTGCCATTTCATTGCCTGCATGACCTGCATGACCTTTAATCCAGTTCCATTCAATTTCCCGATTCTCGCAAACTGCATCCAGCTTTTGCCACAGGTCAGGATTTTTAACATCTTTCCAGTTTTTCTTTTTCCAACCATCAATCCACTCGGTAATACCGCGTTTTACATAGTTAGAATCCGTCCAGATAATCAGTTTTGCATCCATTGGACAAAACATGATTCCTTCGATCGCAGCGGTCAGCTCCATGCGATTGTTGGTTGTCTCTGGCTCTCCACCATAGAGTTTATGCTCACCCTCCGGCATTTGTATGTATGCCCCCCATCCACCTAAGCCTGGATTGCCACGGCAAGCTCCATCAACATATAGTGTGATCGTTTGAGACATAAACAAAACCTAATTCAATAATGGGTTGAAGAAAACATGAAGAACTCTTATTGTATACGCAAATCTGACATTTCAGTGTGCGATCCTGAATTTTTTTAATGTCTTGTAACATTTGTCTTCAAATCGCTTAAATTTAGCCTTGTATCAGCGTCAAGCTCAACTAAAATGGCTTATCTATAAAATAAATTGACTACGCGTTGTTCGGAATTTTGTATGTATAAACCAACCACAGCAGTGTGGCAGTCTTCTGCGGCATCTTTATTTAAAATTACAGTTTTGGCTTCAGCTTTAGCTACTATTGGGCTTACAACAGGTTGTTCTTCTACACAGACAACTAAACCAGTCAAATCGACAAGTTCGGGCTTGCTGGATGCGAGTAGTTTAGATTCGATGGAAGATTTGCTCTCAGCAACAGATATGCGTGCTGTGGAAGGTGACCGGTTACTCATCCTGAAACATGGTGATGTGTGGAAGCGTATGACTGTCGGTTTTAAAATGGATGAAACCCATTGGGATCCGCGTATTGAAGCCCAGCGTAGTTGGTTTGTTTCACGGCAGCCATTTTTGGATCGTTTAAGTGCCAGGGCTTCCCGCTATCTTTACCATACTGTCAAAGAAGCTGAACGACGTGGTCTACCAACCGAGTTGGCACTATTACCGATTATTGAAAGTTCATATGACCCTGCGGCAACCAGTAGTGCAGCGGCAGCAGGATTATGGCAATTTATTCCAAGTACAGGACGTATTTATGGTTTAAGACAAACTGGCATGTACGACGGACGCCGTGATGTGGTTGAATCAACCCGTGCGGCATATGAATTTTTAGGTAGTTTATATAATCAGTTCGGTTCATGGGAATTGGCTTTGGCTGCCTATAATGCGGGACCAGGTCGTATTCAACAGGCGATTAACCGAAATCAGGCTGCAGGATTACCTACAGATTATTGGTCGTTGAAACTTCCTCAGGAAACCATGAACTATGTTCCTCGTTTCATTGCAGTTGCCCAAATTATTAAATCCCCACAAAAATACGGGGTAAGCCTTCCTCCAATTGCTAACCGGCCTCACTTTAGAGAAGTACAGGTACAGGGTGGAGTCAGTCTTAATCAAATTTCAGCTGTAACAGGACTCAGTCGTCCTGAGCTTTATGCGCTGAATCCTGGGCACAGAGGTGAAGTTGTTGATCCATCAAGCCCTATGCGTATTCTGATTCCTGCAGATATCAGTCCAAGTGTGGATGCTAAACTACGTGCACTGAAACCTGGTTCAGGTGGTTTATGGGCGGGTAATACAACTCCAGCAGCACCTACGTATACTCCACCACCTGCTTATCAACCTGCAACGAGTGTAACAACAACTGTAAACAAGACTGGATCTTCAGTAGGTCTTGCTCAGACATTAAATACACCAAGAGCTGGAACAACAACTGTTCGATCATCTACTGCTGGGGCAACATCCAGAAAACCTACACCGAATAGTGCTGATGGTTTAGCAGCCTTTGCAGCCAGTGCAGATGTTCCTAGCGCACCTCGTATACCCGTTGCTGTAACCCAGACAGCAAATGTTAAACCTGTCAATGTAGAGCCACCTATTTCGAATAAAGAAAAACAGGATATTCTGGCTACTGTAAAAGCAGAAGGTGAAAAAGAAACTCTAGCACAAGCATTGGAACCAAAAGCGACCAAGGCTGAAACAGAACAGGTGGTTCAGGAAATCAGGGCAATTGCACCGAAAGGAACTGAAATTGTTGATCCTTACGATGGTAAAATCAAGTTAACGGCGATCCAGACCAGTCAATCTGTTGCTGAGCAGCAAGGCAAAGAGAATACGGTTGGATTTTCATATCCTAAAGGCTTGGCAGATAGTGCCAATGTAGATGCAGATATAGCAAAAAGGAATGAGGACAAAACTTTTGTCAAAACAGATACAGATATTGTCGTTGCACCACCTAAAGGTAAACGTAGTACATATACGGTGATACCTGGAGATACCTTAGCAATTATTGCTGCTAAAAATGGTGTGAACTGGCGTGATGTTGCAAAGTGGAACCAGATTGATCCAAATGGAACCTTATTGTCTGGTACAACATTATATCTATATGATGCGAAACCACAGGTAGACGGTACTACTACAGCAAAAGCTGATGTTAAGCCTACAACTTATGTTGTTAAACCGAATGATAGTTTGACTAGTGTAGCTAATGCTTTTGATCTCTCTGTCCAGCAGCTGGCGAATTATAATAATTTAAATGCTACGAGCAATCTGTATGTTGGTCAAAAACTGTCTTTAAAAGAGAACCCTACAAGTAAACCGGTGCTTAATAATGCTGTGACTGCAAAAGCAGATGATAAAGCGAGCAGTAAAATCAGGACTAAGGTTTATGTGGTAAAACGTGGTGAATATTTAAAGTTGATTGCTGATCGTTATGCACTTTCAAATCAGGAGCTAGCAGACCTCACTCCTGGTTTAAATGCGGGAAGCAATTTATTCGCAGGACAAAAGATCCATGTTCCATTGAATACTGTCAACGATGATGTTGATAAGTCAGATACGAGAATAGTGAGTAAAACTGCTGAAAAGTTGAAAGCTGAGAACTCCGTGAAAACTGAAAATTATCGTGTTCAACGTGGCGATACACTATCGAGTATTGCTGCCGATAACAAGATCAGTTTAGCTGATTTGGCTGAGTTAAATAATTTTTCTGGAAATAAATCTTTAATGGCAGGGCAAACTATTAAAGTTCCTGCTACAGAGAAAGTACCTGATACTTATGTGGTTCAGTCTGGAGATAGTCTTATAGCAGTCGCCAATAAATATAATCTACCTGTTGCCAAGTTGGCAGATTTGAATGGCTTAAATACGACATCAGGACTATTTGTTGGGCAAAAAATAAAATTGACTGGTGAGGTTTCACAAAATCAGTCAAAAGCCAGAACTAGCTCTGTTAAGTCCCAAGCAGAAGAGCCTGATATTCATATTGTCAAATCAGGTGAAACTCTGGCAAGTATTGCCAAAAAATATCACTTACAGTTATCTTTTTTAAGTGAGTTAAATGGTCTATCCCGAAATGCATCTGTACGCGCTGGTCAAAAATTAAAAATTGAAGGTGATTTGCCAGCTAAATCCTCATCCAGAGAGGAAGTTAAAGCCTCAGCAAAAGTACCCAAATCAACTAAAAATACTGAAAAATATGCTGTGAAAGCAGGAGAGTCTCTACATTCGATTGCAGGGCGTGTAGGTTTGTCGGTAAGTGATCTGGCTGAGTTAAATAACTTGAACCCTAAGACAAACCTGTTGCGTGGTCAAACTATTTTAGTACCTAAGACACAGACAGATTATACGGTGAAAAGTGGTGACTCTCTGATTCGTTTGGCAAATAGATTTGGTGTCGACAGTTCAGCACTTGCCGAGATGAATGACCTGAAACCAAATTCACCACTTCGAATTGGTACGATTATAAAAGTGCCAAACTGATTTGAATGTGACTCTAAAGAACTAAGGAATGCAGGGAATATGCAACTGAGATTTGCTCAGGTAAAGTCAATTGGCTTTGCCTTTGGGGCGAGTATTTTGAGTATAAATGTATGGGCTGCAGTACAGACTACAGCATACATTGCCATTCATACTTCTCCAAAGTATGTCAATGTTAAAGCCATGCCATATGCTAACCCGAATGCTCCTAAAGGCGGTTATATAAGCAATTCAAGTAATGGAACCTTTGATAATTTAAACAGTATGAATGGTAAAGGACGTTACGCTGAAGGGGTTAATTATCTGTTTGATACACTCATGGATAGTTCTCTGGATGAACCGAATGTGATGTATCCTTTACTTGCTGAGAAGGTAACTTTCGATCCAGAACATACAAAATATATTATTTTCCATATAAATCCTAAAGCGCGTTTTAGCGACGGAACACCTGTCACGGCGGAAGACGTAAAATTCAGCTTTGATACTTTTCAGACCAAAGCAAATCTGGGTTTGCAGATGTATTTATCTGACTTGGAGAAAACAGAAGTTTTATCGAAATATGATGTCAAAATGACATTTAAGTCAGATAACAATACTGAAATGCCATTAATTTTGGCCCAGATGGCGATTTACTCAAAAGCCGACTGGAAAAAACGCGATTTTACCAAAGTTACCATGCAGCCGATTTTAGGTTCAGGCCCTTATCTGATTGAACGGATTGATGCTGGTCGAAGCATGACTTATAAACGTAATCCAAACTATTGGGCAAAAGATCTGCCAATCAATCGGGGGCGTTATAATTTCGATCGTTTGAAGTATGTGTATTATCGCAGTATGGAAGTTGCATTTGAGGGATTTAAAACAGGGCAATACACCTTACAAGAAGAGTTTTCTGCGCGTACTTGGGTCACAGGATATAATTTCCCTGCTGTACAGGCTGGAATGATCAAAAAAGAAAAGTTTAGATTAGAACGTCCAAATGATTTGCAAAGTTTTGTTTTTAATACACGCCGCGTCCCATTTAATGACATCCATTTTCGTCAAGCTTTAACATATGCTTATGATTTTGAATGGCAAAATAAAGCCTATTTTTATGATCAATATCAACGTTTACAAAGTTATTTTGATGGGAGTGAACTGGCTGCAAAAGGGCAACCGAGTCCTCAAGAGCTTGAAGTTTTAAAACCATATCTATCAAAACTATCACCTTTACAGCGTCAAGGGGTTTTGAAAGACTGGAAGTATCCTGCATCGGATGGCGCAGGGTTTAACCGTAATCATCTCATTACAGCACATAAAATTTTACTGAATGCAGGTTACCGTTATAAAAATGGGCTCTTACTCGATAAACAAGCTAAGCCGATTAAACTTGAATTCATGATTCATCAGGATAATTTACAACGTACGCTGATGCCTTATGTACGTAATCTAAAAAAACTCGGTATTCAAGTTTCCATCCGTGTTGTAGATGTTCCTCAGTATCTTGAAAGAACCAGAAAAAATGATTTTGATATGATCACACTACGACTTCCAATGAGCATCAGCCCAGGAAATGAACAGGCACAATTATGGAGTAGTAAGGCGGCTGATGAAGTTGGGAACTATAATTTCGCAGGGATTAAAAACCCTGTTATAGATCAGATTGTCAAAAATATTATTCATGCTCCAAGCCGTGAACAGGTTGTTATTAATTCTCGAGTTCTAGACCGCTTACTGCGTGCAGGCTTTTATCAAATTCCAACTTATGGTAAGGATAGTACTTGGTTTGCTTATTGGAATATGTATAAACAACCAAAAGTAAAACCGAAGCTCAGTACTGGTCTCGATTATTGGTGGTCAGATCCAGCTCAGGCACAAAAAGTCGCGACTTATTTGCGTAAACAATAGTCATTTTTGATATCAATCTTTTTAGAAAAAGATTGATATCAAATCAACTAAAAGTGAAGTCACAAGGAACCTTGTTTCGATGGGCACATATATACTAAAAAGACTTCTTTTGATTATTCCAACATTGTTTTTGATTTTGTTAATAAACTTTGTTGTGGTTCAGATTGCCCCAGGCGGTCCTGTCGAACAGGCAATTCAGCAAGCTGAAAGTTTTCAAGGTGTAGGAGGCGTATCTGGTGGAGGGGAAACAGGTAGATCATCAGCTACTGCAACTTATCAAGGTGCTCGCGGTTTAAGTGATGACATGGTTGAAAAAATCAAGCAGCAATATGGTTTCGACAAACCTGCGTATGAACGATTCTGGATCATGTTGAAAGGTTATTTGCATTTTGATTTTGGCACAAGTTTTTTTAAAGACAAGCCTGTGACCCAGCTTCTTTGGGAAAAAATGCCAGTTTCATTGTCCTTGGGGCTCTGGAGTACTTTACTGATTTATCTGGTATCTATTCCTTTAGGCATTAAAAAAGCTAAAAATCATGGGCAATTTATTGATAAATCTACATCGTTGTTACTTGCTGTAGGATATGCCGTTCCTGCTTTTGTTTTCGCTATTTTGTTAATTGTATTTTTTGCTGGTGGGTCATATTTTCAATGGTTTCCACTTCAAGGGCTGGTATCAGATAACTTTGATCAGTTGAGCTGGTTTGGCAAGATTAAAGATTATTTTTGGCATATGACATTACCTTTGATTACGATGGTATTGGGCGGTTTTGCAGGATTGACTTATTTAACCAAGTATTCGTTTATGGAAGAGTTGAGTAAACAATATGTACTTGCAGCTCGTGCGAAAGGTTTGTCTGAAAATAAGGTGCTTTACGGGCACGTGTTCAGAAATGCCATGCTGATCGTGATAGCGGGACTACCAGAGGCATTGATCGGAATATTCTTTGTAGGTAACTTGTTTATTGAAATTATTTTTAATCTGGATGGTCTAGGGCTTTTAGGATTTGAAGCGATTCAGCAGCGTGATTATCCTGTGATTTTTGGTACCTTGTTTTTATTTACATTACTTGGGCTTATTTTACGTTTGGTGAGTGATGTCTTGTATCAAATCATTGATCCTCGTATCAACTTTGAATCAAGGGGGATGTAAGTATGTCACCGTTGATGCAAGCACGTGTGCGACGTTTTAAAAATAACAGGCTGGGTCTGGGCTGCTTTATTGTTTTTATCATTATTTTTATCTTGTGTTTAAGTTCAGAGTTTATTGCAAATGATAAACCACTGCTGGTGAAATACGATAACGACTATTATATTCCTGTATTTAAAAACTATCCTGAAACAACTTTCGGGGGAGTTTTTGAAACTGAAGCAGATTATAAAGATCCAGCTGTGCAACATTTGATTGAAGAAAAAGGATGGGCAATTTGGCCAGTGATTCCTTTTTCTTATCAGACTCCGAATTTTGCTCTAGCCAAACCGGTACCATCTCCTCCATCTGCGCAGAACTGGCTAGGCACAGATGATCAGGGACGGGATGTACTCGCACGAATTCTGTATGGCTTACGTGTATCTCTATTATTTGGTTTGGCTTTGACACTGTTTGCATCACTCATTGGTGTGATTGTTGGAGCAATACAAGGCTATTATGGTGGGTGGATTGACTTGCTTGGGCAGCGTATCTTGGAGGTATGGGGTGGTTTGCCGACACTGTTTATGGTCATGATTCTAGTGAGTATGTTTACACCAAGTGTGTACTGGCTGTTTGTGATTATGCTGATTTTTGGCTGGCCCGCATTGGTAGGCTTGGTACGGGCAGAGTTTTTAAGAGCGAGAAATCTTGATTATGTGCGTGCAGCACGTGCATTGGGTGTAGGGGATGCAAAGATTATTTTCAGGCATATCCTGCCGAATGCCATGAGTTCAAGCTTGTCTCAGTTACCGTTCATGTTGACTGCAAATATTACAGCACTTACTGCACTCGATTTTCTCGGGTATGGGTTGCCACCAGATGCGGCCTCAATCGGGGAATTATTGCTACAAGGTAAGAATAATTTAAATGCTCCCTGGCTTGCGTTATCGGGCTTTTTCACTTTAGCACTGGTTTTATCTTTATTGATTTATATTGGGGAGGCGACTCGTGATGCATTCGATCCAAGACGTCAATAAAAAGTCAGAAAATATTTTATCAATACAGCATTTAAAGATAGAAAGCCAGTCGCAAGTCTTGGTTGAAGATTTGAATTTAGATCTGAAAATGGGTGAATCTATAGCGATCGTTGGTGAAAGTGGCTCTGGAAAATCAATTAGCAGTCTGGCAATATTAGGGTTGTTACCTGAAAATCTAAAAGCTTCAGGGAAAATCCTGTTCGAAGATAAAAATTTATTGCAACAATCCGAAGATCAGCTACGGCAGATTCGTGGTAAACGAATAGCCATGATTTTTCAGGAACCGATGACGGCACTGAATCCATTACATCGTGTTGAAAAGATTGTTGGCGAAACGTTATTACTACAGGGAATGCCTAAAGATAAAGTCAGAAAACGTGTCATCAGCTTATTGAGTGATGTTGGCATTCCTGATCCAGAAGACAAACTTAAACGCTATCCTCATGAGCTTTCAGGTGGGCAGAGACAGAGGGTCATGATTGCATCTGCTCTGGCACTTGATCCGGATATTATTATTGCTGATGAACCAACAACAGCACTGGATGTGACCTTGCAGGCTCAGGTACTTAATCTGTTACAGCTACTCATAAAAAATGACCAGATGTCGATGATTTTGATTAGTCATGATTTAAATCTGGTCAAGCGTTATGCAGACCAGGTCATAGTGATGAATAAAGGGATAGTCGCAGAACAGGGGAAAGTGAATGATATTTTTCAAAATCCTGAAGCTGAATATACCAGCCATTTACTGAATCATGACTTTGGGGAAAGTAATAAAATCCCTGAGCATGCTGAACGTGTCCTTGCACTAGATAAGGTTGCGGTGAGATTCCCGATAAAGGAAGGTCTGCTAAATCGGGTTAAAGATTATTTCGTCGCTGTTGAGCCTTTAGATCTTCGTCTGGATCAGGGAGAGTCAATTGGTATCGTGGGTGAAAGTGGTTCTGGAAAAACCTCACTGGCACTGGCAATTGCGCGCTTGATTCCTTCAGAGGGTGATATTTATATTTCTGGTCATAATCTGAATCGGCTTAATCAACGTAAACTCCGCCCATTAAGAAGTGATTTCCAGATTGTATTTCAGGATCCATTTAGCAGTCTAAATCCAAGAATGACTGTGGAAGAGATTATTGGAGAAGGTCTGGCATTAAAAAAGCTGAAAAAAGATCAAATTACAGCTCATATAGACCAGGCTTTAGAGAAAGTCGAATTACCCATTGAGTTCAAACATCGTTATCCCCATCAGTTATCAGGTGGACAAAGACAACGTATCGCTTTGGCCCGTGCTTTAGTTTTACATCCTAAACTGATTATTTTGGATGAGCCGACATCAGCACTTGATCGGACAACGCAGCGCGCAATTGTGAAATTATTACGTAATTTGCAGCAAGAATACCAAATTAGTTATCTGTTCATCAGTCATGATTTAAAAGTTGTGAAAGCACTTTGCCAGAAAGTCATGGTGCTACGTCATGCAAAACTGGTTGAATTTCAAGATACTCAAAGTCTGTTTGAGCACCCTGAAACCGAATATACCAGACAGTTAATATCCTCAAGTGAGTATTAAGCCTTTTGTAAAATTGACATAATCAATTGTCAATTTTACACTTGACGAATTTAATAATTTAATTAGAGTAAAAGCTCTAAAATAAAACAAGAGATCTTGCCATGAGCCATCTAGCAGAACCGATACAGATACGACAAACCCGGTTTAAAAATCGAATTATCAAAGGTGCAATGAGTGAGGCATTGGCGAATGATGCAGGGCAGCCAAATCATTTGCACTTCGGTTTATATGAGGCGTGGGCTAAAGGTGGTTTAGGTTGTGCAATCACGGGTAATGTCATGGTGGATGCACGAGCAAAAAATGAACCTGGTGTGGTGATTGTTGAAACGGAAAGGGATCTTGAAAAATTAAAACAGTGGGCTGGTATTGGTAAAAAATATGGGATGGTGCAACTGATTCAACTTTCCCACCCAGGTCGTCAATGTCCAAAAGGCTTAAATAAAGAAACTGTTGCTCCATCGGCAGTTCCATTTAGTCCATTACTTGCGACAACATTTGCAACACCTCGAGAACTGCATGAAGATGAAATTCTGGATATTATCCAGCGTTTTGCAGAGTCAGCACGTATTTGTGAAAAAGCTGGATTTGATGGTGTTCAGTTGCATGGAGCACATGGTTATCTGATTAGCCAATTCTTATCTCCCTTGACGAATAAACGTCAGGATCAGTGGGGAGGAAGTATAGAAAACCGTATGCGGTTTTTATTGGAAATCTATAAAGCAACTCGCCAAGCGACTTCAGAAAATTTCATCATTTCCGTTAAATTAAATTCTGCTGATTTCCAGCGTGGTGGAATTACAGAAGACGATGTGATTACTGTTTTTAAGGCTATTGATGATGCAGGTATTGATCTGATTGAAATTTCGGGCGGAACGTATGAAGCGCCAGTAATGGCGGGTGCAAAAGCAGATAAACGTAAAGCAAGCACAATCGCACGTGAGGCCTATTTTCTGGATTTTGCTGAGAAAATACGTCAGCAGGTGAAATGTAAGCTGATGGTGACAGGTGGTTTCCGTACTGTACAGGGAATGAATGCTGCTCTGGACAGTGGTGCATGTGACTTCATTGGAATCGCACGTCCGCTTGCTGTTGAAACTGATCTTACTGATCGGCTGATCGTTGGGCAAGATGTTCGTTATGCTGTTAAACCTATTAAAACTGGTATTCCGTTTGTAGATAAGATGGCGATTATGGAAATCATCTGGTATGCAGCCCAATTTAAAGCGATAGGTCAAGGTAAACGCCCGAATCCAAAGTTATCACCACTTAAAGTCTTTTTAAATTATGCGAAAAATAATGTAAAAGCGGTGATCAAAGGTCGAATAAATTCACGTAAAAGTGCCTAATTTCTGATTTAAAATTACCAGGATTTTTGCCAATAATTTTTAAAATCCAAATCAGTCCACTGTCCTTTTTCTAAAGCGGTTTGAAAGGCTGGTCTGTTTTGGATTCGATCCAGATATGATTGAATATGACTGTATTTACTAAGGTCTGGATTCGATTGATAACAGGCATATATTGGGAACCATATCAAAATATCAGCAATCGTAAATTTTGAGCCAGCCATCCATTGTTGCTGTTCTAAATATGCATTTATATTTTGCATATATTGTTCCAAAATTGGATTTAAATAGCCATGATCAAAACCATATTTAAAAAAAGTCGTGATAAAACGGACTGGAAGCGGTGTACGTTTTATGATTTGGGAAAATATTTGTTTCAATACCAAATTAGGCATTAATGTCGCTTCAGAAAAATTTTTCCAATAAAAATAGTGTACTTGTTCAGTGCTATTTAAATTTTTTATGCCTAAGTCTGGATACCTATAGGCAAATAAATCAGTGATTGCACTGGACTCAGTCAAGATGATTGGATCTGATTTTTGATCATCATCAATCACTAAAATAGGAACTTTTCCTAAGTTATGAACGTGTTTGATTTTATCTGATATTTCACCATTTTTTTGAGTATCACATATCACGAGTTGATAGTCTAAAAAAAGTTCTTCGAGTAACCAGATTATTCGTTGTGAACGAGAGTTTGCGAGATGGAATAATGTAAAGTTCATATTTTATTTAACTTAATTTATAAGATGATTTTAATAGAGTATTTAAATGGTTTCATACTTTTAAATATTTATTCTGATAGTGTGAAATAAAAAAACCTGAGTCATGATGCTCAGGTTTTTTTATGAGATTTACATCTCGAATATGGCGACCCTACGGGGATTCGAACCCCGGTTACCGCCGTGAAAGGGCGATGTCCTAGGCCTCTAGACGATAGGGTCAATAAGATTGAGGCTACACTCTGTAAGTTTAATGGCGACCCTACGGGGATTCGAACCCCGGTTACCGCCGTGAAAGGGCGATGTCCTAGGCCTCTAGACGATAGGGTCACTTAAGAGGTGGGCGTATATTAGGTTGAATATGAATGTGTGTCAAACCTTTTTAGTCAAGATAAAGAAGATTTATGATCAAATGTGTAAAAATAAAGCAATTTTAATATTTTTTAAACACGACAAGGAATAACAAGATTGGGATGGATGATTGGTTCCAATATATTTTTGATCACTGATGGATGTTGTAAATATCCGATAATTTCATGTGGTTTACTAATAAAGGTTGAAATAGGCTTATTGATAATAGCTGGATGAAAGTCAAAAGGTGCTGCAACAAGAGGAAATGTTGTTAGAAAATCATCATGTGAATAAAAATTATACCATTCACCCTTTAAGCTTTGAGGATGACGAATAGGTTGAATGAGTTTTGATTGAATAACACGAAAAGCCAGAGGAGACCCGAGAGTAATAAAGCGTTGAATACAGTATTTCGAATCAATTTGCTGCAGGAGATTATAGGCTATAACAGTTCCTAAAGAGTGCGATACGATAATATGCTGTTCGTCTTCTTCAAGGCTTTGTAACACACGCTGATGAACTTCCTGAATAAATACAGGATTTGCCAGATACATGTAAGTTTCAATCAAAAAACGATGAATCAGGCTCTCATGAAGTTTAGGGAAATTATTTAGAATCATGATAAATTCTTTTAATGCAATATCTTTTGCAAGCTGGGAGGCTAGATATAACCGCGTAGATAAATTGAGAGTTTGAGCCTGAGCAAAATGTGGTAAGAGAGGGATAATTGAAGCTTGTGCTTCATCTATTGTCATGGATTTACGGCCACGGATAGTAAAGGGTAGACGTAAGTTGAGTAATGATTTAGGTAGAAATGCGCCTAAATCAAAAGTATTCGTCATTTGATGCTTTTTAATTAAATCACCATAAAATGCAAGATCAATTTTTACTTTGTTCAAATCTGCTGATAAATGTGATTGTTTGATACCTTGATTGAAAATATTAATCCAGTGTTGTTTTAATGAGTTTGCATCGTAACTTTGTTGATTCATTCCATGGATAAAGATAATTTTCATCTAAAGTATGAGTAATTGTGTGATGGGAGTATTTTAATTTACCTATAATTGATAAGCAGTTCTAGCATCCAAATATAAAAAAAGTGTAGCTTTTTGCTACACTTTTAATAGACCGTAAAAGACGATTATTGATTTTTATTTTTATAGAAAAATGCATAACTGATATAGCATGCAGCAATAAAAATCAGGCAACCAAAGAATCCAGGTAGCATTTCTTTATCTGCTGCCATACTGATACATGTGATAAAACAAAAGATAAATCCGAGTATAGGAACGATCGGGAAAAGAGGAGAAGCGAACTGTAATTCTGCTTTACTGCGCCCCTGTTTATACCATTGGCGACGGAAATTGAATTGACTTAAACAAATACTCATCCAGACGATTACCATTGTAAATGCAGCAACACCAAGCAGGTTTTTGAAAATGGTTTCTGGTGCAAATTGCTCTGAAAGTAGCCCGGGAATTGCACCAAACATGGTGACAATCAGTGCAACAATAGGTGTGCCTGATTTACTTAATCTGGAAAAAACCTGTGGTAATTGTTTTTGTACTGATAATGACCACATCATGCGAGAAGCTGCATAAAGCCCAGAGTTTGCTGCTGAAAGTAATGCCGTAATAATCACAAAGCGCATGATATCTTCAGCATAGGGTATACCAATATAAGTGAATACCGTTACAAATGGGCTACTACTTACACCACTTGCGTCCAAACCTGCCATTTGGTGAGGTAACAATGCACTGATGACAATAATAGTACCAACAAAAAAGATAAGTAGGCGCCAAATTGCTGCATTAATAGCTTTAGGGACATTTTTTGCGGGATTTTCTGTTTCACCTGCTGCTACACCAATCAGTTCAGTACCAGAAAAGGCAAAGTTAACAATTAACATTGTAGTGAAAATTGGTACTAATCCTTGAGGAAACCAGCCTTGTGCAGTGAGATTATGGAAAAGAGGTGCAGATTGCATTCCATTGAAGGATAAGACCCCAAAAATAGCCAATAATCCAAGGATAATAAAACTGATAACGGTAATGACTTTAACAAGGGAAAGCCAAAATTCAGATTCGGCAAACAGTCGGGTTGAACTAACATTTAAGCCAAAAATTAATATGGCGAAAATAATTGTCCATAGCCAGACTGATACCTGAGGGAACCATTCCTGCATGAGCAGGGCAGCAGCTGTAAATTCTGTACCTAATGTTGCTGTCCACGTTAACCAGTATAGCCATGTGATCATATAGCCTGTGCCAGGGCCAATAAACTTATTGGCATAGAAACCAAAAGAACCTGATTCAGGAAATTGAACAGCCAGTTCGCCAAGGCAAAGCATAACCATATAGGCAATTAAACCACCTAGAATATAGGCTAGAATTGCCCCTATAGGACCAGTTTGTGCAATAACCTCACCTGAACCTAAAAAAAGTCCAGTACCAATTGCACCACCTAGCGAGAGCATCACTAGATGACGGGTACTCATCGCTCTTTTTAATGGACGGGAGTTACTTTGATGCAGCGCATCTGCTGGGTCTGATGAGTGCATAGCATTTTAAAGTTACAGAATAATGAAGCAGGCTATTGTAGTGAAAAAAAACAATAGTGCAAATTACTAAAGATAAAATGTTCGAGATGATCTGAATAATGGCGACCCTACGGGGATTCGAACCCCGGTTACCGCCGTGAAAGGGCGATGTCCTAGGCCTCTAGACGATAGGGTCGTTGTGAGGAGTCGCTATAATATGAATTATCCACATGATAGTCAAACTTGAATAAGTATTATTTATAAA
>NZ_OOGT01000183.1 GCF_900323515.1 Acinetobacter stercoris
ATTACGCTATATTTTTTTACAAAAAAATAGAAAATAATTATTATAAAAAATTAAGATGACAAATTAATTTCAACAGCGGCTCCTGAAAGCTCTATTTACTCGCTTCGATCAGCCAAATATTTCCAATAATATAATGGCAATAGCAATACCACCCCAATAACCAAAATCACAGTTAAATAATCTACATAACCTAGAGCATCGGCAATAATGCCACTCAAGCTATAAAGCCCCCCACTGATCAAGGTCATAATGGATACTTGTAGAGTAAAATCTGTTCCAGCAAACGCCTTACGACTATATTGCATCACTAAAGTTAAGGTCACCACCAAAAGCATGGCTGCAAACATATCTTCCAATGCATTGATAATATAGATCAACCAATGTTCCACTTTACTCTCGCTACGATAAAGTCTGGCAAGATATAAATAACCGCCTAAGCTCAGAATTTTAAAGATCGAAAATAAAAGCAATGCAGTGCTTCGCTTTATATAATGTAGTATCACACTCGCAAGCCCTGCCCCCAATAACGCTGCAACTGCACCCAACATGGTGACATAAATGCCAATTTCAGAAAGTGAAAGCCCCAAATCAACCATGAGTGGCTTGAGCAATGGACCCGACAATCCATCGGCAACCTTGATGCTACATAGTACAAATAACCACGCTATAAGCACTACTGACTGACTAAAGTAACTTAAATATCCCCGAAGCTGTATCAACAGATGAGGTTTGGATTCACTTGGAGCTATAACTCTTTCCTGATTTACTTCCCTATAAAATAAAACAGGTAAGGTATTTAACAAGACCAATATAGCTAAAATCAAAAAAGTAGGCTGCCAACTTAGCCAATCCAGTGACCATAAAATCGCACCTCCCCCCACAATAAATCCTAATCGGGAACCTACGACCTGAAACATATTGCCATAATGTTGCTGTTCCCCTTTTAAGATATTTACAGCCAAAGCATCTGTAGCAATATCCTGTGTCGCACCAATTGTGTTAATACATAACATCGAGACAAAAAAGGCAAATAAATAAATAGGCTGATTCAATGCTTGAATCGGTAAAAATGATAAAAGCACAAGCAGTATAACAGTCAAAAACTGCGCTGGAATAATCCAACTCCGATAGTGACCTATTCTCGTTTTTCCATAGGCATCTACCCACGGCGCCCATAATATTTTGATTGCCCAAGGTGCAAGTAACAGTCCAAAACCCCCAATATGAGCTAAAGAAACCCCTTGCATTCTTAAAATAACGGGCAAAGCATGAGTCATAAAACCGACAGGCAGTCCCTGAGCCCAATATAATGAAAACAGCAACACATAAATTTGAAATGTTTTAGGCATATATTATTGTGACCTGATATGTGTTGACTCGAAAAAAATAGACAAAATACTCTTCATATTTTGCCAATGTAACAAAATTACTTATACTTTAAAATTCGAAAAGTTTCAGTCTCTACATCAAAAAATGTCGAAAAACTTCCCAGCTTTGCCTCCACTCGTTCCCAAACGCGGAACCAATACCAGCCGTTCTTTTTTTAAAAATTTGTTCAAGCTACAAGGCTGGAGCTTTGAGGGTGAATTTCCCGACTTACCCAAAGCTGTAGCTATTGTCATGCCACATACATCCAATTACGACGCTTGGTACGGATTCATGGCAATGCTGGGGCTAGGTCTCAGGCTTACTATTTTTGGTAAAGACAGTCTATTTAATTCACCTTTAAAAAAAATATATCAATGGATGGGAGTTATTCCGGTTCACCGCGATTCACCTCATGGTTTGACTGAACAAATTATCCAGATTATTCAACAACAAGAACAAATCTGGATTGCAATTGCACCTGAAGGTACACGCAAATCTGCTGAAAATATTAAAACAGGATTTTATCGGATTGCAGAAGGTGCCCATATTCCTATAGCTGTGTTTTCTCTGGATTATGATAAAAAGTCTATTCATGTTTTAGGTGTTGTCGAAGCTACTGGTAACTATGAAAAAGATCTAGCAGATATTCTTAAATTACATGAAGGTAAATTTTCAGCTAAAAATAAAAACTGGTTATCCAAACCTTTACAAAATCTGTTGAAAAAGAACTAGCCAAAACATCGACAATTTGGTGTGATATGCGCATATTTTTTATTCATAGACTTTTGCGAATATATATGCGTTTATTTCATTATGGCTTAATGGGCATATTAGGATTAAGCCTTGCAGGTTGTGATTCTTTTGGTACCAAAAAGCCTTCAACCTCTCCCGCACTTAAAGCACGTGAACCAGTTATTGCCATTGCCCTGGGCGGAGGTGGTGCCAAAGGCTTTGCTCACATCGGGGTAATTAAAGTTTTAGAATCTCACGGAATTAAACCCAAAATCGTTACAGGAACAAGTGCTGGTAGTTTCGTTGGAAGCATTTATGCCAGTGGCAAAACTCCGTACCAAATGCAACAACTGGCGTTACAGCTCAAAGAATCCGATATCCGGGACTTGACCCTGAGCAGTCAGGGTTTTGTTGTAGGTCAAAAATTGCAAAACTATATCAATGCCAACGTTGCTAATAAACCTATTGAAAAATTTCCAATCCGTTTTGCTGCGGTTGCAACCCGTTTGGACAATGGTCAAAAAGCAGATTTCATTAAAGGTAATGCAGGACAAGCTGTACGCGCATCCTGTAGTATTCCCAATGTCTTTATCCCCACGACTATCGGTAAATACAAATATGTCGATGGAGGATTGGTTAGCCCTATTCCAGTTGAAACAGCTAGAAATATGGGGGCTGATATCGTCATTGCTGTTGATATCTCGGCAAGACCTGCCGGGAATAAACCAACCAGTATGTGGGGACTTCTGGACCAGACCATTAATATTATGGGACAACAAAGTATCAACAATGAGCTGAATCAGGCAACTGTCGTAATCCAGCCCAAAGTTGGACATTTAGGCACACTAGACCTGAAAGCAAGCAATGAAGCGATTCTTGAAGGTGAAAAAGCAGCGCAACTGAAAATCCGTTCCATTGAGACAGCAATCAACAATTTTAAAAAATCTCCTGCTGCATTCAAACCGGCTCTTCAGGCAAAGTTTTAACCAGGAAATTATAAGAAAAATCACGTTTTTATATGCATCTGTCTACTCTTCTGTTACATTGATATAGATGATCCGTCATCTATATCCATCATAATGATAGAAGAGTAGATGTATGAACTTTATAATTGAACCATGGCATTGGTTTGTGCTGGGCATCTTGCTCATTTTATCTGAACTTATTCTTCCTGCCTTTGCTGCTATATGGTTTGGTATTGCCGCCATTATGGTGTGCATTTTATATTGGCTTTTCCCCTGGATGAGTCTCACTGTCCAGATTGTTGTCTGGATTATTTTTTCTATTTCATGCACTGTTCTTTGGTTTAAGCTCATTAAACCTCTTTCCATTGATCGAACCAAAGCTGGCTTACCTCGTGAAGCAACGATTGGACAAGTCGGCATGGTCATTCAGGTTGGAATGTCACATGGGCAGATTAAGGTTCGTTTCCCCATGCCAGTTTTGGGGGCTGATGAATGGAACTGCCGTGCTCTAGAACCTGTACAAGTAGGTGATCGGGTTCGAGTGACAGATATTTCAGGTAATGATCTAGTTGTAAAATTACACAATCCGTCAGAATTAACATAAGAGGAAATAAAAATGTTTGGTGCTGGAACTATCATCGCTTTAGTTTTTTTAATTTTTATTGTTGTCACTATCTTTAAAGGTGTGCGTATTGTACCTCAAGGTTATAAATGGATTGTTCAGCGCTTAGGTAAATATCATTCAACACTCAGCCCAGGCTTAAATTTTGTTATTCCATATGTTGATGAAGTCGCCTATAAAGTAACGACCAAAGATATTGTCCTTGATATTCCATCCCAGGAAGTTATTACACGGGATAATGCTGTACTACTTATGAACGCAGTCGCCTATATCAACCTCACGACTCCAGAAAAAGCAGTTTACGGGATCGAGAACTATACATGGGCGATACAAAATCTGGTTCAGACTTCATTGCGTTCTATTGTTGGTGAAATGGATCTGGATGATGCACTATCTTCACGTGATCATATCAAAGCCAAACTTAAAGCAGCGATTTCAGATGACATCTCTGACTGGGGAATTACCCTGAAAACCGTTGAAATTCAGGATATTCAGCCATCAAATACCATGCAATCCGCTATGGAAGCTCAGGCTGCGGCTGAACGTCAACGTCGTGCAACAGTTACCAAGGCAGATGGTGAAAAACAAGCTGCCATTTTGGAAGCAGATGGACGTCTGGAAGCTTCACGTCGTGATGCTGAAGCACAGGTTGTCTTGGCTGAAGCATCACAAAAAGCCATTACTATGGTTACATCGGCTGTAGGTGATAAAGAAATTCCTGTTGCCTATCTACTTGGTGAACAATACGTTAAAGCTATGCAAGATATGGCAAAATCCAACAATGCTAAAACAGTTGTATTACCTGCAGATGTACTAAATACAATCCGAGGTGTAATGGGACGTAATCAATAACCTGCCCCTTAGTATTTTTTAATCATAGAAAATATCACTTAAATCTTATTTTTTTCAATTAAATAGGCNGAAAGTCTACTGCCTATTTATATTTTTCAGCTCTAAAATTATCTGCAAAATTTATTATTTTGTGCTTAAATTTCGTTTTCATTTTGAAATAAAACTATTTCAAATTGTGTCCAACATGCAAATGGATATCGTATGAGCTCCCTAAACCCAACCTTAATTACATTTCTTTTATATATTGTCGCCATGATTGCCATTGGTTTGATGGCATATCGTGCAACTGATAACTTTTCAGACTATATCTTAGGTGGTCGGCGTTTAGGTAGTTTCGTAACAGCATTATCAGCAGGCGCATCAGATATGAGCGGCTGGTTACTCATGGGCTTACCAGGCGCAATTTTTCTCTCTGGTTTGTCTGAAATGTGGATTGCAATTGGTCTGATTATTGGAGCATGGGCAAACTGGTTTCTGGTCGCAGGCCGTTTGCGTATTCATACTGAGATTCAAAATAATGCACTCACGCTGCCAGATTATTTTTCAAATCGCTTTAATGATCACAAAAAGGTTTTACGGATTATTTCTGCGATCGTCATTTTAATCTTTTTTGCAATTTACTGTGCATCAGGTATGGTCGCTGGTGCCCGTTTATTTGAAAGCATGTTTGAGATGTCATATAGCACTGCACTATGGATTAGTGCTTTGGCCACTATTAGTTATGTATTTATTGGTGGTTTCCTTGCTGTAAGCTGGACAGATACAATTCAGGCTACCCTAATGATTTTTGCACTTTTGTTGACTCCAATTGTGACAATTTTAAGCCTGGGTGATACAGCACAGATAGCCCACGCCCTTGAAACTGCCCGCCCACACGCAACAAGTTTATTTTCTAACTTAAGCTTTATTGCCATCTTATCGCTATTGGCATGGGGACTAGGCTATTTTGGACAACCACATATTCTTGTCCGTTTCATGGCTGCTGATTCAGTTAAATCAATTCCAAATGCGCGCCGAATTGGTATGACATGGATGATTTTATGTCTAGGTGGTGCTGTAGCTGCTGGTTTCTTTGGTATCGCTTTCTTTCAGGAACACCCAGAACTTGCAGGTACTGTAACGAAAAACCCTGAAACTGTGTTTATGGAACTCACCAAGATCTTATTTAACCCATGGATTGCAGGTATCGTTTTAGCAGGTATTTTAGCTGCTGTAATGAGTACATTGAGCTGTCAGTTATTGGTATGTTCAAGTACGTTGACCGAAGATTTCTATAAAGCCTTTATTCGTAAAAATGCTTCACAACTTGAACTTGTCTGGATTGGACGTTTAATGGTGTTAATGGTTTCAGTTTTAGCCATTTTTCTGGCAAGCAACCCTGACTCCAAAGTTTTAGGGCTCGTTGCCTACGCTTGGGCTGGTTTTGGCGCTGCATTTGGTCCATTAATTATTCTGTCCCTGTTCTGGAAACGTATGACGCTTTCTGGAGCAATTGCAGGTATGATCATTGGTGCTGTTGTCGTTATCTTGTGGAAAAATGTTTTTGCAGCTACAGGTGTCTATGAAATTATCCCTGGCTTTGTCTGCTCATTTATCACGATTATAATAGTCAGTTTAATCACCAAAGCTCCAAGCCAAGATGTTCTTGATCGTTTTGATGAAGCAGATCGTATCTATCAAAAAAGCAAATAACATGGCTACATATAAAAAGGGAGCTTGATGCTCCCTTTTGCTTTTTCAATGTATTAACTTTTACGAGAAAGTAAAAATCTGGAAATCTGATTTAGATCCTGAGCATTTTCACCAAAATATTTTAGTGCATCAAATGCCTGATCATGCAATTGCTGTGCATAAGCCTGTGCTTGTTCCAATCCCATCAAAGCAGGGTAAGTTGACTTATCAACCTGCTCATCTTTACCTGCAGTTTTTCCAAGTGTTTCTGTACTTGCCGTAACATCCAAAATGTCATCCTGAACCTGAAAAGCTAAACCTATTGCCTGCCCAAACTGACGTAGTTTAGGAATCGCCTGATCAGTGCCAGAGAAGATAGTTACTGCTGCCATCATGATTGCTGCCTGAATCAACGCACCAGTTTTATTACGATGGATGGTTTCCAAGTGTTCCTGATCGACATGCTTACCTTCAGCCTGCAAATCCAGTACCTGACCACAGACCATTTTTGAGCTCGCAGTAGCTAAAATTTGCATTTGCTTTAAAACAATTGCACCATCAACCGCCACACCAGTATCAAACAAGCGACTTCCCAAAACTTCAAATGCCATTGATTGCAATATATCTCCAGCCAGAAGTGCCGTATCTTCTCCGAAAGCAACATGACATGTCGGCTGTCCACGACGTAACAAATCATTGTCCATACAAGGTAGATCATCATGAGCCAATGAATAGCAATGGATCATTTCTATAGCAACAGCAGCACGTCTAACTGCTGCAAAGTTAGAGTTCTTCGTACTCAGATTTGAGGTCGCATAGCAAAGCGCAGGTCTGACACGTTTTCCACCCAACATGACTGCATGATTGACAGCAGACTTCAAGGGTTCCGGGATGGAAAAAGCGTCCAGAGCTGTTTGTAAATCTCGCTGAATTTGCTGTTGAGCTTGTTGCAGAACTTCTGCATTCATTTGTGGAATAGATGTCACATTTACCTCAATCTGCTAAGTCTAGCGATGACTGTGTACTGAATGATTTAAGTTTGTCTATTCTACATGGAATCATAGAAACGCTCACCCTCTTTCATCCTGAAAATTATATTTTTAATTCTCAGCTTGAGTGCTTAAGTTATCATTAAGAGGTTTTTAATAAACTGATTTGATTCTTACCCATGGCTTTTGCCTGTCGTACTGCCAGGTCCAACTGTTGTAACAATGATCCTTCATTTGCCAGGCGCGACATACTGGTATGAAGTACACCAATAGATACTGTAACACGGCTTGTTTCTGAATATTCAAAGGGGAGATTTCTCTCATAAATAAATTGTTTCAATCGTTCGGCCAAAGTCATCGCATGCCATTCTGACTGATTTTCCAGTACAATAGTAAAACTTGCTGAATCAAACCTAAATATTTGAATATCATCATCAATTAGAAAATCTTTCAATAGGTTTGCTATTTGTAGCAAACCAATATCGCCCTGTGTATAGCTGTACATTTGATTATATTTTTTATAATCATCCAAATCCATTTTTAAAAAACTGAGTTTTTCCTCGGAATTCAGGTTCTTTCTTTGCTGAAAAAACTCACTAAAAGATAATTTGTTTTTTAAACCCGTAATACGATCCAGATACAAGTCTTCTTGTAGTTTCTTATTACTTAACTCTAAAACACGCTCTCTACGCTTTAGATGTGTGATATCGACATAAACAATCAATATGGCTTCAATTTCCTGCTGTTCGTTCTTTAACGGCTTAAAATAAGCATTTAGAAAATGTCCTTTATAATAAAGCTCATTTTCTAATTGCTTTTTACCCTTTGAAAATGAACTGAGGGCATACTCGAAATATGCAGACATTTCAGGTACGAAATTACTCAGCAATTTACCATGTAGAAACAATGCATCACTTTGATAAATATCTGAAAAAAGTTGATTGGACGAAATAAACCGCCCTTCTGTAGATAAAATTGCTGTTGGGATAGGAAATTCTGAGAGTAAATTGATTAATGCTATCGTTTCTGTTTTTTTTAAAATATCAACAAGTTGATGTTCATCAATCAAACTATCCAAGTCATGTTGAGAATGTTCAAACATTGTTTTATCTATCCATCCAGATTATACATACAGAAAAATCAAAGTAACAATTTTAAAAAAACGGTTTTATATGGAAAAGACAATTGTCCCTCAATGTTTATTA
>NZ_OOGT01000107.1 GCF_900323515.1 Acinetobacter stercoris
TTGTTCCATTGTGAATAACAATTGTAAACTAATGAAATGAAAAACAAGAATCATTATTATTCGCATACAAAATTCACAGTCACTTTTTTTGAGTTACAATATGGCTTTCATTAAAACGCGTAAAAAGATTGTATCTTCAGCAATTGCGTCTTCATTATCTGTAATGGCAACAACTGCTATTGCAGCTCAGGATGAAGCTGCTCAGCTCCCTACAATCCATGCACAGGCAAGTGCTGAACAACAAAGTTTGAAAGTTGACAAATCAGCAAATAATAAATTTGTTGCTCCATTACTCGACACACCAAAATCTGTATCAGTAATATCAAAGCAACTCATTGAAGATACAAATGTTACAACATTAAGTGATGCATTACGTACTGTTCCGGGGATTACATTAGGTGCAGGTGAAGGTGGAAACCCAAACGGTGACCGACCATTCATCCGTGGCTATAGTTCAGAAAGTTCAATGTATGTTGATGGTGTTCGCAACTCGACCTCCCAAAACCGCGAAATGTTTGCAATCGAACAGGTTGAGGTAATTAAAGGTTCATCGTCATCATTAGGCGGTGGAGGTTCTGTTGGTGGTAGCGTCAACATGATTACCAAAACTGCGAAAAAAGGTGACTCACTTGAAGGTTCTGTACAAGGGGGTACAGACCAATATGCACGTGTTACTTTAGACGGTAATAAAGATTTTGGTAATGGTATTGCTGCACGTGTAGCAATCATGGGACATACCAATGAAAAAGCTGGTCAAGCAGATGGAGCCGAATACAAGCGTTTTGGTATCGCACCAAGTATTACATTTGGTTTAGATACCCCTACTCGTGCAACATTAAGCTACTATTATTTAAAAACTGATGATACCCCTGACTCAGGTGTTCCTTATTGGGATGGCAAAACCAATACCGCGACAGGTAAACCGTTAACTGCCAAGCAAGGTATTTATTATGGCTGGAAAGATCGTGATTTCCAAAAACAAGAAAACCATATTGGAACCTTCAAATTAGAGCATGATTTTAATGAAAATCTGACTTTGAGTAATGTTGCAACATACAGTAAATCGAAAAATGATTATATCTGGACACAGCCAGACGATTCAAAATTGAATATTGCGAACGGTCAAGTGGTTCGTCGTGCTAATGCCCGTATTACAGATACAGACGGTTATAGCGATCAACTCAGCTTGCGTGGTAAATTCAATACTGGTGCAATCAAGCATAGTTTCAATATCGGTGCAGAATATAGCTATCAAGAGTCTGATAAAGGTAACTACTTACTTACTGATCTAGGTCAAAAACCATCATCAACATTACCTGGTAATATTGGTGGAAATAAAGGTTGCTCGGGACTAACATCGATTACCTCAAACTACTGGTGTACAGATGCCTTTAATCCAAACTCATCAGACCCTTGGTTAGGAAGCATCGCAGCCAATAAGAAAGTTACAACGACAACGGCTGAAGCAACATCGCTTTATTTATTAGACAGTATTGAATTTAACCCTCAATGGTTATTAGACCTTGGTGTACGTTGGGACAAGTTTGATACAGAGCTCAAAACCAATGCGACTGGTGAAAAAGTTGAGAACAATACAGACTTTTTCTCATATCAAGCAGGTTTGACCTTTAAACCAGCACAAAATGGTTCAATCTATGCAAGCTTTGCAACGTCTGCTAACCCTGTAGGGATCGATGCAGGTGATGGTTCGGAGACTGCACTTAACTCAACTACGAACTTAAAAGATCTTGACCCAGAAAAAGCACGTACCTATGAACTCGGTACGAAATGGGATTTACTGGACAATCGCCTAAATGTAACTGCTGCTGTTTTCCGTACAGAAAAACAAAACACGCGTATTCAACTTGATTCAAACACTTATACCAATGGCGGTGAAAGCAAGGTTGATGGTTTTGAGCTTTCTGCAAACGGTAATATTACAGATAAATGGGCAATATCTGCTGGCTATACTTATCTGGACAGTGAGTCAACTAAAAATGGTAAATCATGCCGTGGCACTGGTGCAACTGCGACATGTACAGACAACACTATCTACAATGGTAATCGAATGCCAAATGTACCTAAAAACAGTGCAACTTTATGGTCAACATATAAAGTGTTACCTAAGTTAACTATTGGTGCTGGTGCATTCTATGCAGACAAAGTATATGGCGATCTAGCAAATACAAAATATGTTCCATCATATGTACGCTACGATGCGATGGCGCGTTATGACGTGACTAAAAATGTAAACTTACAACTTAATGTCAATAACATCTCTGATAAACGTTATTTCACTAAAGCCTATGCATCTCACTATGCAACTGAAGCTGATGGTCGTAATGCAGTGTTAGCAGTTAACTTTAAATTCTAATTGATAAATTCCATATAGATACTATGGAATTTAATATAAAATAGCCTCTTCATGGGGCTATTTTTATATATAAAACTTTTAATGAAAGGTATTTGCCGTGATCCACCATATTCCACATATTCTCAGCAAAGAACAGGTTCAGCACTTTCGTCAAGAAATGCAAAAAGTTGAATGGGTAAACGGTAAAGTCACAACAGGCTCTTTATCTGCTTCGGTAAAAAATAATCAGCAACTTCCAGAAAACCATCCATTTACTGAATATTTAGGCAATATCATATTAGAATCTTTAGGTCAGCATCCTTTATTTTTATCTGCCGCGCTTCCTTTAAACATCCTCCCTCCTTTTTTCAATCGTTACGAAAATAATGAAACCTTCGGTTTTCATGTTGATAATTCTATACGTCTCATTCGGGGAACACGTGAACGTATTCGTACCGACCTTTCCTGTACAGTGTTTTTAAGCGAACCAGAAGAATATGAAGGTGGTGAATTAGTTGTTGAAGATACTTACGGTTATCACGAAGTCAAACTCCCTGCTGGTGACATGATCTTATATCCATCAACCAGCGTACACGAAGTTACACCAGTGACCAGCGGTTGCCGAATTGCTTCCTTTTTCTGGTTACAGAGCATGATTCGGGATGACGCTGATCGTTATATGCTGTTTAACTTAGACCAATCTATCCAGAATTTACGTATACAACTTGGTGATCAACACGCTGAAGTTGTAAAACTCACCAGTATGTATCATAACCTGATGCGTAAATGGGCTGAGCTCTAAACCCTTTTTGAGAAAAATAGATGTCCAACACTCTGCGACCTGCTCTAAATAATATTCCTCCACACTTACAAACTTTGGCAGATTATGAAAAAGAAGCCATGCATTTTTTGCCTGAAGTAACATGGCATTATCTGCAAGGTGGTGCAATGAGTGAATCCAGTATTCGAGAAAACCTGAACTCCTTTGAAAAGATAAAGCTCATTCCAAGGCATCTAAATGATCTGACCCAAGGCAATACTGAATGCCATTTTTTAGGACAAACCTTTCCACATCCAATTTTTCTTGCACCTATTGGGCATCAGCAACTTTTTCATCCACAGGCAGAAAAAGCAACCAGTCTTGCAGCGGAGGTATTACAAAGTAATATTCTCCTCAGTACATTTACCAATACATCACTACAGGAGCTCAACAAAGAAAATCCTTACAAGTGGTTCCAACTCTATTGGCAAGGCGAACGAGAAAAATCTTTACAACTGCTCAGAGAAGCAGAAGCACACCACTATAAAGCGATTGTCATCACGGTTGATTCGCCACACAAAGGCATTCGTGATCGTGAAAATCAGGTTTTTTTTCAACTACCTGAAGGAATGCAACACCCTCATACGCCTGCACATATTCCATTACCAGAATTAAAAGAAGGTGATCATCCTGTATTTAATGGTCTAATGAAAATCGCACCAACATGGAAAGACATCGAATGGCTAGTTGAACAAACACATTTACCAGTCTTGCTAAAAGGTGTCTTACACCCTAAAGATGCCGAAATAGCATTAGCAATAGGTATAAAGGGGCTGATTATTTCTAATCATGGTGGTAGAGTTTTAGATACAAGCATTTCTCCTATACAGGCTTTGGCAAAAATTCGACAGCATGTTCCAAGAGACTTTCCATTATTACTTGATGGAGGTATCCGACGGGGTACTGACGTATTTAAAGCTTTGGCAATGGGTGCAAATGCTGTACTTATCGGTCGCCCTTATATTCATGGTCTGACCGTAGCAGGTGCTTTAGGTGTCGCCCATGTCATCAGAATTTTAAAGGAAGAATTTGAAATAACGATGGCACTGATGGGAACAGCCAGCACAAAAGAAATCAATTTAGAATATATTTTTCAAGAATCGTACTTTTAGAGGTAAATTTTTTCTTTCTTCAAAAAAAAACTGCAGATTTAGGAAAATATTTTCTATTTTATTGATTTATGATAATCCAATGAGATTACAAGATAAACGAATTGAATTTTATGTAGTGTTGTAATCTTGAACAGACATCAAGTGTAAGGTTAACCCCCCAATAGCTTGAAGTTTAAAAAGATAGACACAATCTATATTTGTAGTATGTTGCCTTTATCCAAGACTTGAGCAACCCCTACTACGCAGGAGTTTTCACATGATGTTGGCAGATCCAAGCAAAAAATACCGTCGCATGTACCAACGTGTCGACTTACCAAATCGCGAATGGCCAAATAAAGAAATCAATAAGGCACCTATTTGGATGAGTACCGACCTGCGTGACGGTAACCAGGCGATCTTTGAGCCAATGAACATCGAACAGAAATTCAAAATGTTCCAGATGCTTGTGAAAATTGGTTTTAAACACATCGAGATTGGTTTCCCTTCTGCATCTCAAATTGACTTTGATTTCACTCGTAAATTGATCGAAGAAGGTCATATTCCTGATGATGTTTATATTGAGGTTTTAGTTCAGGCACGTGATCATTTGATCGCTCGTACTTTCGAAGCCTTACAAGATGCAAAACGCGCTATTGTGCATATTTACAATTCAAACTCACCGACATTCCGTAAAAAAGTATTAAATGTCGATGTTGAGGGTGCAAAACAGTTGGCGATTAATGCTGCTACCAAAGTGAAAGAATATGCAGCGAAACAGCCCGAAACTGAATTTATTTTCCAGTACAGTCCAGAATGTTTTTCAGCGACTGAATTGGAAGTTGCAAAAGATGTGTGCGATGCAGTAACGGAAATCTGGGAAGCATCTCCAGACAATAAAGTCATCTTGAATTTGCCTGCGACAGTTGAAGTATCGACACCAAATGTCTATGCAGATCAAATCGAATGGATGCATAAAAACATTGAACGTCGTGATGGGGTATTGATTTCAGTCCATTGTCATAATGACCGTGGTTGCGGTATCGCTGCGTCCGAATTGGCGATTATGGCAGGTGCCGACCGCGTTGAAGGTTGTGTTTTCGGTAATGGTGAACGTACAGGTAACGTTGACGTTGCTGCTATTGCATTAAATATGTATAGCCAAGGCGTTGCACCAGAGTTGGATTTCTCAAATATTAACGAGATCATTGCGACTGTTGAAGAATGTACAGGCTTACCTGTTCACCCACGTCATCCATATGCAGGAGATCTGGTCTTTACAGCATTCTCTGGTTCTCACCAGGATGCAATCAAGAAAGGTTTTGAGTTCCAAAAAGACGAAGAAATCTGGGATATGCCTTACTTACCAATCGACCCTAAAGATTTGGGACGTGATTACGATGCTGTGATTCGAGTCAATAGTCAATCTGGTAAAGGCGGTATTGCATATTTATTAGAATCAAACTACAACGTCGTATTACCTCGTCGTTTACAAATTGAGTTTTCTCAAATTGTTCAACAAGTCACAGATGAAGAATGTACTGAAGTTACAGCTTCTGAAATCTGGAAGTTATTCAAAGATACTTATGTTGTCGCAAAAGATGCTCATTATTCTGCGAAAAACTACAAGTTACATGATGAGAATGGCAACCAGATCATTGAACTTGATATAGAAGTTGATGGTGAAACCCAACACTTGCGTGGTGAAGGTAATGGTCCAATCTCTGCGATCTTAAATTCACTTCAATTACCAATTGATGTATTGAACTATGAGGAACGTAGTATTGGTTCTGGTGCCAATGCCAAAGCATTAGCATTGATTGAGCTTCAAGTTAAGGGCACAGGAAGATCTGCATTTGGTGCAGGGGTACATGACAACATTGTTACCTCATCAATCGAAGCCATTATTGCAAGTACCAATCGTTTAATTGAACAAGGTGTCCTTAGTACAGATCAAGTCATTGCAGCTGCTATCTAATCTGCACTATTAAACGTATCGTTATATAGATATAGCTTTTTAATTGTAAAAAAACTTTTAAAAGGATACCCTTAATCAGGTATCCTTTTATTTATTTCATCTCAAGATTTAAGGCGAATTATTTCTGTGTCTTTTCCAGCTGACTCAGTGGGTTTAGTCACCCCGCAAAAGTTCCAATTTGAAGAACCATTAGCGCTTGAATGTGATCGTATACTGCCTCGTTTCGAACTTATGGTAGAAACTTACGGTACGCTAAATGCTGATAAATCTAATGCCATTCTGATCTGTCATGCCCTTTCTGGTCATCATCATGCTGCTGGATATCATCATAAAGATGACAAAAAAGCTGGCTGGTGGGATGCTTGCATTGGACCTGGTAAAGCTATTGATACTTCAAAGTTTTTTGTGGTTGCATTAAACAATATTGGTGGGTGTAATGGGTCTACCGGTCCAACATCGCCAAACCCTGAAAATGAAAATCGTCCATATGGACCAGATTTTCCGTTGGTTACAGTCCGTGACTGGGTTAAAACCCAGGCAATGCTTTCTGACCGTTTGGGAATTGATGTCTGGTACGCAGTAATCGGCGGTTCTTTAGGTGGCATGCAGGCTTTACAATGGTCTGTAGACTATCCGGATCGCTTGAAAAACTGTGTCATCATTGCCAGTGCCCCTAAACTTTCAGCTCAGAATATCGCGTTCAATGAAGTAGCTCGCCAATCTATCTTATCTGATCCTGATTTTCATCATGGTCGTTATCTGGAAAATGACAGCTACCCGAAACGTGGTCTCATTTTGGCACGTATGGTGGGTCATATTACCTATCTTTCCGAAGAAGCCATGAAACAAAAATTTGGCCGCGATTTAAAATCCGGCAAATTTATGTATGGTTTCGATGTTGAATTTCAGGTTGAAAGCTATTTACGTTATCAAGGTGAACAATTCAGCCGTAACTTTGACGCCAATACTTACCTGATCATGACCAAAGCTTTGGATTATTTTGATCCATCACGTGAATATGATCTGTCTCTTAAAAAAGCCATGTCAAATACAAAATGTCGTTTCCTGGTGATTTCATTTACCACCGACTGGCGGTTTAGCCCAGAGAGATCCCAAGAAATCGTTGACTCACTGATTAGCAATCAAAAACCTGTCAGTTATCTGGATATTGATGCAGAACAAGGGCATGACTCATTCTTGTTCCCGATCCCACTCTATGTAAAATCCCTACGTGCTTTTTTAGGTGGTTCTGAACACTTGGCAAAGACACCTAAGGAGGCAAACTAATGCGTATTGATCATCAACTTGCAGAAAAGTGGATTCAGCCTGATTCACGTGTTCTTGATTTAGGTTGTGGTGATGGAGAATTGCTTGCTCATATGAGCAAAAAACACAATATTCGTGCATATGGTCTCGAAATAGACCAAGAAAAGATTGCAATTGCCATCAGTAGAGGGTTAAATATTATCCAACAGGACTTAAACTTGGGTTTGGGACGCTTTGCGGACCAATCTTTTGATTATGTCGTTATGGCACAAGCTTTGCAGGCTGTTGATGCGCCAGATGTGCTTCTACGCGATATGGTGCGTGTGGGGAAACAGGCAATTATCACTTTTCCTAACTTTGCGCATTGGAAGACACGATCTTTCCTTGCTTTGAAGGGAATGATGCCAGTTTCAGATGCTTTACCGTATATGTGGTACAATACGCCAAACATCCACTTATGCACATTTCGTGATTTTGAAGCATTATGTGCTGAGAATCATATTCGGATTATTAATAGACTCGCTGTAAATGGGAATCAACAAGGGAGCTTACTCAGTAAGTCTATCCCGAACTTGTTCGGCGAAGTTGCAATTTATCGAGTGAGCGCTCTATGAAAAAAATATTATTAGGCAGTACTTTATTTTTGGGGCTATTGAGTTTTCAAACCCATGCAGACTATATTCCACAGAAGCAGTCCACTTCTGCAATGGCAGCACAATATGCACATATGGGTGTAAATGATTTACAACGTGCTGCCAAAGCAGGTCAGCCAGCTGCACAATTTTACCTTGGTATGCATTACCAGTATGGTAAGGATGTTGCAAAAGATCCTAAACAAGCTTTCGCCTGGTATAAAGCAGCTGCAGATCAAGGTATTACTTCTGCCCAGCTCAATGTGGGTCGTATGTACGCTGATGGTGTTGGTGTCTCAAAAAATGAAACTTTAGCACGTCAATACTTTGAAAAAGCAGCAAGTCGTGGTGATAACCGCGCCAGCTTTAACCTAGCTGTAATGGAAGAGCAAAAGAAAAACTACATGGGTGCATACCAATGGTATGAACTTTCAACCCGTGATGGCATGTTAGACAATAAAGTCATGAATATGTCAGAAGCGAAAAAAACTGCTTTGGCAGCAAACTTAACACCAGATCAAATCCGTACTGCGCGTGATCGTGCAGATAAATGGATTCAAGCTCAATAATACTTTTAGTGAGTTTATATAAAGCACCTACGGGTGCTTTTTTTTAAGACTAGAATTCTTTTTTACAAAAATAGCCAAAACTATTTTACTTCTAATATTCTAATAAAAGCCATTTGGGAATCTGATCAATGAAAAAAATATTTTTAACCTCATCTTTTGCAGAAGTAAAACATCACTTTCCCAAGTTTATTAATGACAACCTGCAAGGGAAAACTATTAGCTTTATTCCGACAGCTAGCCTAGTTGAAGAAATCAGATTTTATGTAGATGAAGATCGGGAAGCATTGAAAAGTCTTGGTTTGGTTATTGATGAATTAGATATATCAGCACTTCCTTCACAAGTTATACAAGAAAAACTGAAGCAAAATGATTACATCTTTGTTTCGGGAGGAAATACATTTTATTTACTTCAGGAGCTTAGAAAATCAGGTGCAGATCAATTTATTATCGAGCAAATCCAGCGAGGAAAACCATATATTGGTAGCTCAGCGGGCAGCATTATTTTAGCTCCCGATATAAAATATATTGCAGATATGGACGATAAAAATAAAGCAACTCAACTCGACGACTATAGCGGACTAGATATGATCAATTTCTATCCTCTTCCACACTATGCAAATGAACCCTTTCAGGAAATCACCCATAAGATTTTTCAAGAATTTAAGCAAAAACTTAAATTGACACCATTAAATAATGATGAATATATACAAGTCATTGAATAGGTTTGTTTATGATGTTGAGCCAATCAACTGAACCATCTCCCCCAATTTAGCAATTTCAATGAAATCAGTTAGAATATTTCCTATTTTAAAATCAGAGTTTTTAATATGTCATCTAAAGAATGGCTCTCCCAAGGAAGTCTTGTACTTGCAAGTAACAATAAAGGCAAAATTGCTGAATTTTCAAAAATGTTTAGTGATCTAAATCTACCAGTTGACGTGATTCCCCAAGGGCAACTTAATATTGAAGATGCGATTGAAGATGGTTTAAGTTTTGTTGAAAATGCAATTATCAAAGCCCGTCATGCTTCTAAAGCTTCTGGTAAACCTGCAATTGCAGATGACTCCGGAATTTGTGTGCCAGTTTTAGATGGCGCACCTGGTATTTATTCAGCACGATATGCTGGTCATCATGGCAATGATGCTGCAAACAATGAAAAACTATTGAATGATCTAAAACCTTATCGTCAAGCAGGACAAGTAATAGAAGGAATGTTCGTTTGTGTACTTGCTCTCGTGCAGCATGCAGAAGATCCCCTCCCCCAGATTTTTCAGGGCATCTGGAAAGGCGAAATTCTGGAAGCTCCTCGTGGTGAAAATGGTTTTGGTTACGATCCTTTATTCTGGTTACCTGATTTAGGGATATCAAGTGCAGAAATGACAAAAGAAGAAAAGAATAAAATCAGTCATCGTGGACAAGCTATGCACTTGTTTAAAGTAAGCTTAGAAAATTAATTCTATTTTGCTTGAAAGGTTAATAACTGTAAGCTTTTCAAGCAAATCATATAAAATGTAAAACAATCCCATACAAAATACAGACCACACAGCTAACCATCGTTCCTGATGCAATATATCGGGCTGACTCTCCTGTACCATGATAGTGCGTTTCCAATGCCACAATATTGGCAGCAGGAGGCAAACAAAAAAATAAGAACATCACCCCGATATATTCTTCAATATGCGGGATCGGAATGAAACGATAGGTTAAAGCACAAATCACTACACCACAGAGTAATTTTAAAATGGCAACTTTTGAGCTATAGATAAGATCATTTGTATGTACTCGAGTGATCCTTAACCACATTCCTAATACACACATACCTGCAAAACTCATCCCCCATTTAGAACCTGTATAAACAAGGTCTACAATTTCATGTTTTTGTAAATGCTGGACATCAAAAAACCTAAAGATTAAAGCAATGAACAATGCAATCACTGGTGGAGATTTTAAAACTTTCTTGACGATACTTAAAAAAGGCTGTGGTTCAGAGCTTACGGAAGTGACCGCCCATGTATTACCAAAAATAGAACCGCCAACATACAATGCAATCATTGGTGCACTGACATTTGGACCAAAAAGTGCTAATCCAATCGGAAACCCTAACCAAACCATATTGGTATAACTAAAACATAGTGCTTGTAATCGGTCTTTTGAAATAAATAGAAATATAAAAAATAATAAAAAAGCTGAAAAAAAGCTGAAAAGCATCAGCCCAAGACTACCTGCTTTATAGAAAACCATATTGTAAATAATTACAACAGGAATAAATAATCGAGCAAGCATTGTTGAAAGTAGCGATTTTAAATCGCTTGAAAATGAAAACATTGCCAAAACTAAGCCACAAATAAAGCCTGCAAGTGGTAATAGCAATGCCACGATAAATATCCTAGTTTGTGATCAAGCTGTTCATGCTATCACGTAATTATCTCAGATCTCTTAAAATACTTTGAAGCATTGTCTTTAAATTGCAATATAGATGTCACTAATTTGTCATGCAGACCTGTTGATATAGTCCTATTCAAAATAGGAGTCAAATTATGGCTGGTTTATCTATTTGGCATGTGGTGATTTTCGCTATTGTCGTGATTTTATTATTCGGTACATCTAAACTTAAAAACCTGGGTAAAGATGTCGGCGGTGCTGTTAAGGATTTTAAAAAATCCATTCGTGAAGAAGAAGAAACCACAACAGCAGCAATCAAAGAACCTCGTACAATTGAACATCAAACAAACGCTGATGTGAACTCTACAGTAAAGAACTAAACTGAGGGGTGGATCATGCTTGATGTTGGATTTTCTGAATTACTCGTCTTTGGCATTATTGCGCTTTTGGTTTTAGGTCCAGACAAATTACCTGAAGCTGCCCGTTTTGCCGCAAAATGGTATACAAAATTTAAACGTGCCATTACCAGTATTCAAAATGACATTGACCGTGAACTTCGCCTTTCAGAATTACGCGAGCAAATGCAAAATGAAATGCAGCGTATTCAAGAGCTTGAACAAAAAATGCAGGCTCAGATGCAAGAGTTACAACAACAATCTAAACAGGCTGTAGAACAAGAGCAAGAAACAGCAACTTCGGAAAATAAAACTCATCCCCCCATTTATTTTTATATTGAAAAAACGGTTTCTTATATTTATATACCTGAGTTTTGGATTAAAAACGCAGCATTTATAGATCACAAAGCTGTACAGGAAACAGAAACATTGCAAATTCTTCCTGAATTAAAGGTTGCTGTATGACTACTTCTCTTACACCTCAAGTGCAAAATCCGGCAGATGAAACAATTGACCCAAGAGGTCAACTGGAGTCTATGCCAATTACCTCACACCTGATGGTACTTCGCAAACACTTGATGAAAATTGTAGGCGTGCTGATTGCAATATTCTTTTGCTTATTACCCTTTGCAAATAAGACCTACTCGACTCTATCTGAACCATTAAGAGCACAGCTACCTGTAAATTCATCCATGATTGCCACAGATGTAACAGCAACATTTATGGCTCCATTCAAATTGAATTTTTTTATTGCATTAATGCTGGCAATGCCTTTTATCATTTATCAGCTCTGGGCATATGTAAAACCTGCGCTATATGAAAAGGAAAAAAATCTGGCATTTCCCTTACTTGTTGGCAGTATTACCCTGTTTTATGCAGGTATTGCTTTTGCATACTACATAGCACTCCCTTCAATTTTACATTTTTTCATTAGCGTATCCCCTGATACTGTCGCACCTATGACCGATATCAATAGTTATCTGACTTTTTGTTTAAAACTATTTTTAGTCTTTGGTGTGACTTTCGAAATTCCGATTATTACCTTATTACTAATCCTGGCTGGTTTTGTTACGACAAAAACATTGGCTGAAAAACGTCGATTTATCATTGTTGGATGTTTTTTTGTTGCCATGTTTATGACTCCACCAGATGCAATTTCGATGATCATGTTGGCTATTCCAATGTGGATGCTATTTGAGTTAGGTTTACTCTTTGGCAAAGTTATTGAAAAAAGAAAAAAAGTCGAAGCACAATCACAATAAATAAATCACGATAAAATAAAAACTTAAGCATCGAACTAAGACCATTAGTTCGATGTTTTTTATTTAGCATGATTATCACTTTAAATTACTAGCTCCACTACACTCAAAGCTGCAAATACTAAAGAGCATGATTTCATTATTAAGCATTTTGATCACATAATTCAAAGCACATACTTTCCTTGCCTTAATCTAACTACAAGTATCCATTCTCTATCCATTTAAAAAATATTTATTG
>NZ_OOGT01000041.1 GCF_900323515.1 Acinetobacter stercoris
AAATAGCCAATTTGATTAATCATTTTCTTTTAATTTCTAATCATTTATTGATTAAATATAGCAAAATCAAAATTTAACGCATTAGCACAGAACGAATATTTTATTGTTTTTATTCATGAATTTAATTAAAAATAAGCCTATCACAAACAGATAGGCTGAATAATCAAAGGAAATAATAGACTTAAAATATATCCAATATTGCCTCTACAGGATCTTCACTATTTCCAGCAAGTAGCTTCTTATGCATCGTCAACAATTGCATCACTTGAATCTGAGCTGTCTCAGGATTCATCAGTTTTTCTAATTCATTTGCCAGATTTTCAGGGGTTGCATCCCTTTGAATCAGTTCCTGAATCACTTTTTTACCAGCAATAATATTTGGTAAAGAATAATATGGAATTTTTACCAAAAACTTGGCAATCTGATATGTAAGCCAATGTAATTTATAAAAAGTGACCATTGGGCGATGTAGTAGCATTGCCTCCAATGTAGCTGTTCCTGATGCTAAAGCAATAATATCACTTGCATCCATGACCATTCTTCCAACTTTAGATTCAGTCCCGGTATTTTCAAGCAATGTTATTTTTGCTTTTAATTCATCCGGGTAATCTGTTAACAATGCCTCGATCTGCTGTTTTCTTGCATCATTGATGGCAGGGATTAAAAAGTGATACTCAGGATGTTTCTTATCTATTATTTTTGCAGTATCTAGTAATAATTGACCTAAACGCTCTACCTCACCACGGCGGCTTCCTGGTAATAATGCGATATATTTTTGCTCAGAATCTAAACCTAATTTTTGCTTTGCCACAGCTATAGGGTTTTCTAAAGCAAGTTGACTTGCAAGGGGATGTCCAACAAAAGCAGCAGGGACATCATATTTTTTATAAAAGTTTTTTTCAAAAGGAAACAGACACAGCACTAAATCTACACTGGCTTTTATACCATGAACTCGTCCTTGCCTCCATGCCCATACCGACGGGCTAACATACTGAACTGTTTTGATCGGTAGCTGTTTTTGTTTAATTGATTTCGATAGTCTTAAATTAAAATCTGGAGCATCTATACCAATAAAAATATCAACTGGACTTTTAGCCCACTTTTCAACCAGACCATCACGAACAGCAAATAGCTTTTTTAAGTCTTTTAAAACCTCAACTATTCCCATTACGGATAAAATATCCATAGGATAATAACTTTTAAAGCCTTCTGCGATCATTTGAGGGCCACCTATTCCCTCGAATTCCACATCAATCCCCCTTTCACGAAAACTTCGAATAAGTTTTGCTCCGAGCGTATCCCCTGATACCTCCCCAACAACTATGCCTATTTTAAGTTTCCGATTTTGCAAAACTTTTATCCTCATTTTAGTATTATATTAGTTTAGCATAGAGTGATTTTTAAAACTGTAATGTTCTCACATTTCAAATATCCTGAGAGAATTGTGAAATTTCACGCCCACGATTGAAGACCATCTGTATTGGCAACTCGATTCAAACACCATGTTAAAATATCAAGATTACATTTTCTTTTGCATTTTTTCGAATAAGTAAATCAATAATCAAGACAAACACTTATCTAAAAAAGTCATAAGATATGCCAGTTTTTTGATATTTGGCATATTTCATGGGCGATCCGTTACATTTTATTTTAGCAGGCATGTTAGTAGGTTTTTGTGTGGGGATTACAGGTGTTGGTGGTGGTTCTCTCATGACCCCTATTCTGATTAGTTTATTTCGTATAGAGCCTCATATCGCTATTGGGACAGATCTTATCTATGCTGCAATTTCAAAATTTTGCGGCTCGCTAGTACATGCTAAAAAACTCAATATTGTTTGGCCGATTGTATTCTGGTTAGCACTTGGAAGTATTCCTGCCTCATTTGCAACAACTTGGGTTCTAGAACATTATCTTAGTCAATCCACAGCATATAAAGCTGTGTTAACAACCATTTTAGGCTTTATGTTGACCTTGACTGGTATTTCTATTGTTTTCCGTAGTCAAATAGAAAAGTTTTTTAAGCGAATCCGCACTGATAAACCACAAACCACTGAGCAGGAAAAACAGGCTGTAAATGCAAAACGCTCTTATATTTTGTTAATGGGCATTGTATTAGGTGTATTTGTTACCCTTTCTTCAGTAGGTGCTGGAGCATTTGGTATAATGGCACTTATACTCATGTTTCCCAACCTGCCCATGATCCGTATTATTGGTTCTGATGTTGTGCATGCAGTACTTTTGACATTGGTTGCAGGTCTTGGACACATGAGTTCAGGAAATGTTGACTTTAATCTTTTGGGATGGTTACTTGTGGGCTCTATCCCTGCAATCGTGATTGGTACGTTAATCAGTTCACGTTTACCTGAAAAGATGATTCGCAAGGTTCTGGGTATTACTTTATTTGCTTTAGGTGTCAATTTTATGCTTCATCCGACTAAAGCAAAACCAGTCGAAAAACCACAGACAGTGATGATTGTCATCAACGATAAATCTTCATCTGTTTAAATTACATCAGATTAATTCCTATTTTTTATATGATTTATTGATTTATTTACTATCAATTTATTAATTAAATCATGTTATAGTCAATTTACTAAAAAATACTTTTGTATGATCTATACCCAGTGACGGCAATGAATACATTAAATTCTAACCCTATTAGTCAAAATGACATTGATGACGTGAATGTACAAAGCATTCAACCTTTAGTAACTCCAGCTGAATTAAAAGCTGAATTACCTTTGAATGAAAAAGCCTATCAAACAGTACTTCATGGTCGTGAAACTGTCCGCAATATTTTAGATGGTAAAGATAAACGCGTATTTGTTGTGATTGGTCCATGTTCTATTCATGACACGAAAGCAGCGCATGAATACGCTGATCGTTTAAAAAAATTAAGTGAAAAAGTGCAAGATACTCTGTATATCATTATGCGTGTATATTTCGAAAAACCTCGTACAACAGTAGGTTGGAAAGGTTTGATTAACGATCCAGATATGAATGACTCTTTCAATATTGAAAAAGGTCTGCGTATTGGTCGACAACTTTTGCTTGAGTTAAATGAAAAAGGGCTTCCTTGTGCGACCGAAGCGCTAGATCCAAACTCGCCACAATATTATCAGGACTTGATTTCATGGTCTGCGATTGGTGCACGTACTACTGAAAGCCAGACTCACCGCGAAATGTCTTCTGGCCTTTCATCACCAGTAGGTTTTAAAAATGGTACAGATGGCGGATTGACTGTCGCAACCAACGCTATGCAGTCTGTCAAACATGGTCACAGTTTCTTGGGACTAAATGACCAAGGTCAAGTTTCTATTATTAGAACTAAAGGCAACCCATATGCTCATGTTGTCCTACGTGGTGGGAATGGGAAGCCAAATTATGATGCTGGTTCTGTTACCGAGGCTGAAAATGCTCTTGCTAAAGCAAAAGTCAGTAACAAGATCATGATAGATGCGAGTCATGCCAACTCAAACAAAGATCCATACTTACAACCACTAGTGCTCAAAAATATTACTGAACAGATTTTAGATGGTAACAAATCGATAGTTGGTATCATGGTTGAAAGTCATCTAAAAGGCGGTCGCCAAGATATTCCTGAAAATCTTTGTGATTTAGAGTATGGTAAGTCAGTAACTGATGGTTGTATTGATTGGGATACTACAGAAAAAGTTCTCCTCGAAATGCGTGAAGCACTCAAGGATGTTTTACCTAATCGTTAATTTTTCACATAGACGCCATCTTTTGATGGCGTTTTTTTATGGGATGAAAGACTTAGATGACCGATATTGAAACCGAATTAAGCCAAATCCTGAATTTTCAATTTATACATGAACATCTTTTTACTTCAGGTCAACCGACTGAAGAACAGTTACACCGTATCAAAGAGTATGGTGTCGATACTGTGATTAATCTTGCTCTCACTGATGCAAGCAATCATTTGGACAATGAAGATCGTATCTGTCTTGATCTAGGATTAAATTACATACAAATCCCTATCCATTGGGATACTCCTGCTGATGACCAATGCCTTTTTATTTTGGATTTGATTCATCACTTGGTTCAAAATAAAATGGTCTGGGTTCATTGTGCCAAAAATTATAGAGTTAGTAGTTTAATGTATCTCTACCGTCAGTATTTTATGGATATTGATATGCCTACAGCACAAGAAGAAATGCATAAGCTTTGGCAACCTAACGAGACATGGACTGGTCTGATTCATGCTGTAGCTTTACAACTTCAGGGTCGAAAAGCCACACATGAACTTGAAGAATCATTACATTCTTCTGAAAACTAAATATAATATTACTTTTGATGTGCAATCAAAACGGTCGCTGTAGAAAGAATTCCTTCTTGGCGACCTGTGAATCCTAATTTTTCTGTTGTGGTTGCTTTCACACTAATTTGAGTAATATCAACATTTAGAACATCTGCGATACTTTGTCTCATTTCCAGATTATATTTGGCAAGTTTAGGGCGTTCACATGCAACAGTAATATCAGCATTATTGAGTATATAGCCACGATCTAGTACAAGCTGATAGACATGTTGCAAAAGTTTTCGACTATCAGCCCCTTTGAACTCCGGATCAGTATCAGGAAAATGTTGACCAATATCCCCTAATGCCAAAGCTCCTAGTAAAGCATCACATAAGGCATGTAATACCACATCCCCATCAGAATGTGCTTTCAAACCTTGTGTATGTGGAATTTTTACCCCTGCCAAAGTGACAAAGTCGCCTTCCTCAAATGCATGGACATCCATTCCCTGCCCAATTCGAATTTGTGCGATCACTTTAAGCTCCTTTATGCAGAATTTAACTTTTGAAATCTTGTATTCATACTTTCTATTTCGCTATAGTAAGTAGGCTGAACATTTCTAAGTATAAGCGAACATGCTGTTGAAAACTGAAATTAATCGTATTAAACCGATCTTATCTTTTCTACTCTATGGGCTATTGGCTTCAAACATTAGCCATGCTCAGATTATTGATTGTGAAAAAGCCCCAAAAAGCCAAAAATTGTGTCAGGCAGACTTTAATGTACTGCGTGATGAGCTAGACTCACATTACCTTACAGCATATTTGATTACAGATGCACCAATTCGGCTATTGAATGATACCAACAAACTCTGGTTGAACTATGCCCAACAATGTAAAACCAATAACTGTTTAAAAAACCAACTCGATAACCGGGTGGAAGATTTCAACTTTTATACTTCAATGAACCAGAGTTTAACCCAGCATTATCTAAAATATGAAAATGGGAAAATATCCAAACTCCCTATTCATATTCAAGTTCACCAATTATCAAAAGATCGCATAAAAATTGAAGGTCTAGCATTTAGAAATCCAAACAATAAAAAAGATACTCAAACCATAGCATTACTTGCCTATACTACCCCGAAACAAAAATCTGAGGTTTTAGACAATGAACGTAACTGCAAATACCAACTTAACTTTCAAAAAGCTATTTTAGAAATTAAAACCATGCAAAAAGGCTGTGAGAAATTTACTGGAATCTATCGGCTGTATGATTAAAAAGACAGTAATCCTGATGTTTTACTGTCTGTTACCGTCCTGTTTTTTAAATCTTTTCAGATAGGATGCGATATAGCCACTTCCTGGCTAATCATTACTGCAGTTGCTGCTGATAAAGTCCATCCTAAGTGCCCATGACCAGTATTATAAAAAATACGATCATTTTTACCACGTTTCACGACTGGCATCATGTTTGGCATCATAGGACGTAATCCTGCCCAGGGAACCGTATTCTCCGTTGAAATATCAAAATTTTTATTTACCCAATCGATTAAAGGTTGAATTCGATCAGCACGGATATCCCGATTATAACCATTAAACTCAGCAGTCCCTGCCACTCTCAAACGATTCTCACCTAGACGTGATGTCACAATTTTGGCGCTTTCATCCAGTAGGCTTACCCATGGAGCACCGTTAACACTTTTTTCATCTGTCAGATTCACCGTAATTGAATACCCTTTAACTGGATATACATTTACCCGATCACCTAATTTATTTGCCAAATGATAACTACCCACACCACCACAGACAACTACAGCATCTGCCTCTAATTGTTCGAATACAGTATGCTGATTCATATTTTCTTCACTTGGATGATACTGAATTGTGACTCCTCTCTCATTATTTAAAACATTGACGACTTCCATTCCAAAAAGGTATTTAACCCCATATTTTTCCGTAGCTTTCGCTAATCCTGCAGTGAATTTATGAATATCGCCTGTAGCGTCACTTGGGCAATAGAATCCGCCATAATATTCACCTGTTAAGCTTGGCTCTATGGTCTTTATTTCTTCGGGAGTAACCGCATGACGTTGAAGACCACCACTACATAACAATTCATTGACCTGCACAGCAATTTTATAATCATATTCATTATGATAAAAATGTAAGATTCCTCTTTTTTCTAGATCAAATTGAATATTTTCTTTTTCAGCAACATTGAATAATCGTTCTCGTGCGAGTAGAGCCAGTCTTACCGTTTCTCTAGTATTACCTTGATAATGTTTAATATTTCCTAAAAACTCGACTAACCAGGCATATTTGTGTAAATCAAATGATGGATTTAATAATAGTGGTGCATCTTTCCTCGACATCCACTTTATGCCTTTTAGTACCGTCGCTTTCTGATTCCACACTTCTGCATTACATGCAGATAGCTGACCACCATTTGCAAAGGAAGTTTCCATTGCTGGAAATAAATGCTTATCTATAACAGTAACTTGATAACCTAATTGGGCAAGCTCATAGGCAGAAGTTACACCTGTTATCCCTGATCCAATCACAACAACATGACACATGATTACACTCCTTGAAATGAATAATTTCAAATCATGCCCCATCTGTCATTTGTACCTGAGAGCTTAGGCTATATACTCAAACCATTTAAGTATCGCCATCCCCTTCGGTGAGCACATTTTATTATTTAAATGGCTTCTCTCCAGATTTTTAGTGATGATTACAGTCCTTTTGCCTGAGAGTTTCCGGGGTCGTTGCTCCTTCGGCGAACACAAATGTGTTTCTCTCCTGCATTCATCTTTCTTGTTTTCAAGCAATCACTATGCCATGAACGTAATTTTATACAATATTTAAGCAGCAAAATTTTTGTAAATTTATTTTAGCGATCATATAAGTTTAATTCTTTTAATAATTTTGGAAAACGTTCACGTACAGATTTATGTTTTGCTGTTGTTGAACATAAATGCGCACCTGATTGTATTAACAAATCAAATAACTGCCGCAAATCTTCTATTGTTTCATATGCCAACGCACGTTTCTTATCTATACGATGTGCCTCAATTTCAAGACAAAGCAGGAGTAGCACACTATTACCATGACTATCTAATACATTTACGTCTGCACCTTTTTGTAGCATGTTTTTTAACAAAACAAGTGCTTGATCAAAATTTTCTTTTATCGCATCTATCCGATAATAATCAGAAGCATCTTGCTGCACTGTATCATTTATGATTTCAAAACGAGCCATTGAAGCAACTGCGATAACGGCATCATGCAAGACTGGTTTTTTCCATGTTTTTAATGCTGGCTGTTCAATAAAGCAAACATCAGCCCCCTGCTCCAATAAAAAATGTGCTGCATTAAAGTTTCGGCATCTGAGTGCAACTTGCAAAGGTGATTGTCCGTCATCACGTATCGGTGGTGCTTTTGCAACAGCATTAACATACTCTGGGTGATCTAAAATCAGATTTTTTATTGTTTGTATTTCACGGTTTCGAATTGCCTGAAATAATTTTTTCATACTTTCATGCCTTTTTTAATTATATCTACACAGATTATATACTCCATGTAGATATAATTCATAATATTAGGCTAATGTATAACGACTTACATTTAAATCATCAGCTTTTATTTGCGGTGTTTTTTTAGAAATAATATCTGCCAATAATTTTGCTGAACCACATGACATTGTCCAGCCTAATGTGCCATGCCCAGTATTAGTAAATAAGTTTTTATATTTTGTGCCACCAACAATCGGTGTACCATCTGGTGTCGCAGGTCTTAAACCCGTCCAGAAATCAGCTCGCGTTATATCACTGGCCAATGGGAAAAGTTGTTGTAAAACCATAAACAAGGTATCTTTTCGTTGTGGATTTAAAGTGTAATCAAAACCTGAAATTTCAGCCATTCCCCCGACACGGATACGTTCATCAAAACGGGTCAGAGCAATTTTATATGTTTCATCAAAAATAGTGGATAACGGTGATAATTCCGGGTTTGAAATACCTGTTGTAATAGAATAGCCTTTTAATGGATATACAGGCGCATCAATATCTAATTGCTTCAACATCTGATGACTAAAACTACCTGTTGCCATCACATACATATCACCAGTAATTTTCTGACCATTTTGCAGCAGCACACCTTTGATTTTATCAATATCTTTTTCTACACTTTGAATTGCTGCATCGAATACAAAATTTACGCCTTGTTTTGCAATAAGATCTGCAAGTTCGGTTGTAAATTTTTGGCAATCTCCAGTTTGATCATTTGGTAAACGCAAACCTCCAACAAAATCAGTTGTTGCCTGAATTAAAGCAGGTTCAGCCGCGATAACACCTTTCTTGTCTAATAATTCATAAGGAACACCTTCTGCTTTTAGTACTTCAATATCTTTTTCTGCTGACTCTAGTTGTTGTTCTTTTCGAAATAATTGTAATGTACCTAGTTGACGCTCTTCGTAGTAAATACCAGTTTCTTTTCTAAGATCATTCAAGCAATCACGACTATATTCAGACAATCGAACCATACGTTCTTTATTGATTTTATAACGGTGAATATTACATTCTGCCAGCATCCTTACCATCCAATGATACTGATACATGTCACCAGTCAAACGAACAGAAAGTGGTGCATGATGCTGGAACAACCATTTGAATGCTTTAAGTGGTATGCCAGGGGCTGCCCAAGGTGATGCATAGCCTGGCGAAATTTGTCCTGCATTGGCAAAACTGGTTTCTAATGCAACCCCAAGTTGCCTGTCAATAACCGTGACTTCATGACCTTCTTTAAGCAAATAATAAGCTGTAGTCGTTCCTATAACGCCTGCACCCATCACAACAATATGCATACCCACACCTATCATTTCTAAATTATATTTAAACCCATTTTATTAATAATCTTTTTAAATGACCTTTAATATATGATGCTTTGTTCACCTATAAAATGATTTATATCGTAAAGTAACATGTATGATAAGTTAATGTAATGATTTAATTGCGCTAATTTATTAATCTTTTTAAACATTTTTATAGAAAATATCATATGAAAAATATTGTATTTTGATTTTTAAAAACCTTACATTTTGAATAGATTATCTAATTTTTACGAATGATTTTGTGATAATAATATTAGTTTTGCCAATTCTAAATCATCTGGGTAAGTTATCTTAATGTTATCAGACCGGCCTTGCACGACATACACTGTTTCACCAGCATATTCTAAAGCACTTGCTTCATCTGTGATTACAACCTGATCTTTTAATGCAAGTTCAATTGCATTCTTTAAAATAGATAATGTTGCTACCTGAGGTGTCTGTGCTTGCCATAGAAAATCACGGCTTACCGTTTTATCAATAATATTATGTTCTGGAACATATTTTAAAGTATCACGAACAGGAATGGCTAAAATTGAATTACCATGACATTTTGCATCATTTACCAATTGCAAAAGATTTTCATGACTAACGCAGGGTCTTGCAGCATCATGCACTAGGATCAAATCATCTGGTGCTGCAATACCAACCAGATAATTCAGAGCATTCAGGACCGAATGTACACGTTCTTGACCACCAATACAAAAATGTGCTTTTTCCTGATTAGCAAATTTTAGATTTTTTGCAACATTATCATCTTCCGCGATTGCCAAGACGTATCCAGCTAGATCCAAAGTATTTAAACGGGATACCGTATGCTCAAGCACTGTCTTGCCTTGAATCATCTGGTATTGTTTTAACTCTGTTTTTGAGAAGCGACTTCCAGAACCAGCAGCAGGTATGATTACCCAAGTTTTAGTGGGCATCTTCTGTCAGTGCTCCTTCATCTTCATTACCTGTATCTTGTTTAAGGCTTGGATCAAGATAAATCGGTTTATAGTTAGTGCTCACTGTACTCATTTGTACAAATGTCTCATGTGGCTTGATCAGACCTAAATCCAAACGTGCATGTTCTTCTATGGCTTCTGTTCCATTTTTTAAATCATACACTTCCGCCGCTAAAATACGATTGCGTTCTTTTAGCTCGTTATTTACTTCAGCCTCTTGCTGAATTTGTTGAAGCAAGGCTTGGTGCGGGAAATAGCCTCCCTCACCAAACCAAAAGTTATATTGAAGCATGGCGATCGCAATAATCGCCAAGACCAGAATAACTTTACTTGAAGTTGTTTTAAAGACTTCTAACATACCATTCAAAGATTAGTTTAAACCCTTGAATTCAGCTTTACCGCGGTAAGCTGCTTGAGTCAACTCTTCAATACGAAGTAATTGGTTATATTTTGCAACACGGTCAGAACGGCAAAGTGAACCAGTCTTGATTTGACCAGCAGCAGTACCTACCGCAAGATCAGCAATAGTTGAATCTTCAGTTTCACCTGAACGATGTGAAATCACAGTAGAATAACCATTTGCTTTAGCAAGATAAATTGCATCTAAAGTTTCTGACAAGGTACCAATTTGGTTATATTTGATGAGAATTGAGTTAGCAACTTTCTCATCAATACCACGTTGTAAAATCTTAGGGTTTGTCACGAATAAATCGTCACCAACCAATTGAATCTTGTCACCAAGAATTGAAGTCAAGTAGCTCCAGCCTTCCCAGTCAGATTCGTCTAGACCATCTTCAATTGAGATAATCGGGTATTGTTTAACAAGACCAGCAAGATAGTCTGCAAATTGGTTGCTTGTGAAAGATTTGTTACCTTCACCTGCCAAAATGTATTGACCATTTTTATAAAATTCTGAAGATGCACAATCAAGTGCAAGCATGATGTCAGAACCCGCTTTATAGCCAGTTTGTTCAATTGCAGAAAGAATTACAGTGATCGCTTCTTCGTTGGAACGAAGGTTAGGAGCAAAACCACCCTCATCACCGACAGCTGTATTTAAACCTTGTTTTTTAAGTACAGATTTAAGTGAATGAAAAATTTCAGCACCTGCACGTAATGCTTCAGCAAATGATGTAAAACCAACCGGTTCAATCATGAACTCTTGGATATCTACAGTGTTGTCTGCATGAGCACCACCATTTAAGATGTTCATCATTGGAACAGGCATAGTCAAGGTTGTTTGACCACGTAAATCTGCGATGTACTGGAACAGCTCGGTTTTCTTTTCAGTAGCCGCAGCACGTGCAGCAGCAAGTGAAACAGCAAGTGTTGCATTCGCACCTAATTTTTCTTTATTTTCAGTGCCATCAAGTGCAATCATTTTGTCATCAAGCGCTTTTTGCTCAAAAACGTTTTGACCAACGAGTAAATCCTTGATTGAACCATTTACATTTTGTACTGCAGTGCGAACACCTTTACCTAAGTAACGAGATTTATCACCGTCACGAAGTTCTAAAGCTTCACGAGAACCAGTTGAAGCACCAGATGGTGCACATGCACGGCCGACTACGCCTGAATCCAAGATTACATCTGCTTCGATGGTTGGGTTACCACGAGAGTCCAAAATTTCACGTGCACGAATGTCAACGATTTGGCTCATGAATAATTCCTCAGTTGATTGAATAACTAGATGCAAAAAAATGCATCAATGAGTATCTAACTTTTTGAATCCTTTTACTAAAGTATCCAATTCTTTTATTTGTGCCAAAAATGGCTCAAGTTGTGACATACGAAGCGCACAAGGTCCATCACATTTTGCATGTTCTGGATCTGGATGTGCTTCTAAAAATAACCCTGCAAGTCCAGTCGCCATCCCTGCACGTGCAAGGGTAGTAATTTGTGCACGACGACCACCAGCCGAATCAGCACGTCCACCTGGGGTTTGAAGTGCGTGAGTCACATCAAAAAATACTGGCACATTCATATCTTTCATGATATCAAAACCAAGCATATCAACGATAAGATTGTTGTAGCCGAATGATGTACCACGTTCACATAAAATAAGTTTGTCATTTCCTGCTTCAAGGCATTTATTCAGAATATGACTCATTTCACGTGGAGAAAGAAATTGTGCTTTTTTGATATTAATGATTGCATCGGTTTTTGCCATTGCTTCAACTAAATCAGTCTGGCGACTCAAGAATGCAGGAAGCTGAATAATATCAGCGACCTCAGCAACTGGTGCAGCCTGGTAGGGTTCATGTACATCTGTAATGATTGGCACATTAAAATGTTTTTTAATCTCTGCTAACCATTCAACGCCCTTTTCAAGACCTGGTCCGCGAAAAGAATGCAGGCTAGACCGATTAGCTTTATCAAAGCTAGCTTTAAAGACATAAGGGATATCTAAACGTTTGCAGATATCAACATAAGTTTCTGCAATTTCAAAAGCCAAGTCTTTCGACTCAAGTACATTCATTCCGCCGAATAATACAAATGGCAAATGATTTGCCATTTGTATATCGCCTAAACGTACAATTTCTTGTGGTTTTAATTGTGACATTTAAACTTTCCTAGTTTATTTCACTAAACTTATTTGCTTTTTTGGTGCTGTTTTTTGGCAGCATCAATAAAACTTGCAAATAATGGATGCCCATCACGTGGTGAACTTGTAAATTCCGGATGGAATTGTACAGCAATAAACCAAGGATGATCAGGTATTTCTACAGTTTCAACCAAATGCTGTACTGCTGAATAACCTGAAACTTTCATACCCGCTTCTTCAATCGCAGGAATAAAACGGTCATTCATTTCATAACGGTGGCGGTGACGCTCAGTAATTTCAGCATTACCATAAACTTCACGTGTTTTAGTGCCTTCAACCAACTCTGATTTTTGTGCACCCAGACGCATTGTTCCACCAAGGTTTGAATCAACACTACGATGCTGAATTTCGCCACGTTCATCTAACCATTCTGTGATCAGACCGATCAATGGGAACTTTGTAGAACGGTTAAACTCAGTCGAGGTTGCTTCTGGCATACCTGCAACATGACGAGCAAATTCAATCACAGCAAGTTGCATACCCAAACAAATACCCAGGAATGGAATGCCATTTTCACGTGCAAACTGAATTGCTTTCATCTTGCCTTCAGTACCACGTTCACCAAACCCACCTGGAACCAAGATTGCATCTGCATATTTTAATGTTTCAGCAGCATTTTGGCTTTCCAGATCTTCAGCATTAACATAGTCAATCTGAACTTTCACACGATTTTTAATACCAGCATGCAGTAAAGCTTCATTTACAGATTTATACGCATCTGGTAACTCAACATATTTACCGACCATAGCCACACGTACTGTGTACTCTGGGTTAAGCAAAGCTTCAACAACGTGATCCCAGTCAGCAAGATCAGCTTCTGGTAAGTTGTTATAACCGAAGCGTTCACAAATTAAATCGTCAACATCTTGCTCGTAAAACGTACGTGGAATCTGGTAGATAGATTTTGCGTCTTTACATACAACCACAGCACGTGCTTCAACGTTAGTAAATAACGCAATTTTGCGGGTCGTATCAGCATCAACATCATGCTCAGTACGGCAAATAAGAATATCTGGTTGAATACCAATAGAAAGCAGCTCTTTAACTGAATGCTGTGTTGGCTTGGTTTTTAATTCTTTTGCTGAGTTGATATATGGCAACAAAGTCAGATGCATAAGCATTGTACGTTTATGTCCAAGTTCTACCATCAACTGACGAACTGACTCCATAAATGGAAGTGATTCGATATCACCTACAGTTCCACCAATTTCAACAATTGCAACGTCATAACCTTCACCAGCGCGAAGTACACGTTCTTTGATATTATCCGTAATATGAGGGATTACCTGAACAGTACCACCAAGATAATCTCCACGACGCTCTTTATTTAAAACGTCTTGGTAAACACGACCTGATGTGAAGTTATTTAATTTGGTCATTTTGGCACGACGTAAGAAACGTTCGTAATAACCCAAGTCTAAATCTGTTTCTGCACCATCCTCTGTGACAAAAACTTCACCATGTTGGAACGGGCTCATTGTCCCTGGATCGACATTGATGTATGGATCCATTTTGACCATGGTCACTTTTAAACCACGGGCTTCTAAAAGTGCAGCAACTGAAGCAGCTGAAATACCTTTACCTAGTGATGAAACCACACCACCAGTCACGAATATAAAATGGGTCATTAAGTTTCTCGTACAATGGAGCCTAAATTGGCCTACAATGTTGTGCGATTTTACTTTACTCTGCACCAAGAAAGCAAAGTCATTCCGCATCAATTCATAGAACAATAAACAATTGGTTATTCTATCAGCATTTCCAATTAAAAATTAACTGTTTTAGAGGTGATTTTTATCTATAAAATTGTTGTTATAATGCTGTAACTTTTTTAAAGCTGTAATTTGTGCGAATTATGAATAAAAAACTTTTAATTTGTGGCGCTATTGCTACTGGTCTACTTTTAACTGCCTGTGTTAAAAAAGAAGCCCCTAAAGAAGATGAACAGGAAAAGGTAGAAACTCAGCAACAAACTGAAAAACCAGCCCAGTTTCAAAATCTCGAAAGTGTTGATCAGCAAGAACAGAATACTGAAGAAACTGTTCCAGCAAAACCTCAGGTTCACGTTGAACATACCGAAACTGCGAATACCTCTACAACTATTCGCCGTGAGTATCATGATACTGAACATAATAACGACGAAATTCCAGCAAAACCAAAAGCTGAAGAAACTGCTCGCCAGCTAGATAATTCTGAAAACAAATCAGTTAAACCTAAAGCTGAAACTGTAAAAGCTAAAACTGAGAGCCAAGATACAGCTGTAGCTAAAGTTAAATCATCAACAGCACAAACTGAAGATGATGCTGTAAATGCAGCTATTGCAGCAGCAACGCCTGCTCTCAAAAACTAAAAGCCAGATGCTCAAGAAAAAAAGCCAGCTTAAAACTTGCTGGCTTTTTTTATATAAAATCATCAATGCTTAGTATCATTCGCATATAGTTTTAGAAAATTACTCATCAATTTAGCTGACCAGGATTGTGTTTTCCATCCTTCATAAAAACCACAATGGCTTCCCTTTCTGGTTGTAACCACAACCACATTATCCATATTACTTATAGTTTCTTTGAACGGCTCCAGATTTTTAATATGACATACAGGATCATCTTCAGCATTTAGAATCATCAAGGGTATTTTAATATTTTCAAATACATAAACTGGATTTATTGCTTTAGAGTAACACTGATAATCAGTATATCCTGCCATTTCAAAATAATGTTGTTGAAACTCTGCCAAAGTTTTACTCGATAAAACTCTAGTGACAGAATCTATGTTTTTCCATGTTTCTCGATATGGATGAATAAAAGCATTGAATAATTGTCTTGTCATGATCTTGGTATAAAAAGGGTGGACATTTTCAAAGCCCTCTTCAGTATCATAGCCTGGACATAACGCAAATGCTGCTTTAAAGGGTGTATTTTCCCCTTCCTCACCTAAATAACGCACTAATAAACCAGTACCAGCAGATGAGCCAACAGCATATAAACACGAATCTGGAAAAATAGACTGGATAAAATTAATCTGTTCTCTTAAATCCGAAGTTGAACCAAAAATGGACATTTGTGGTACAGGCATAGGCAACCCTGCATGTCCACGCCTTAGGCATAAGGCAATACGCCACCCCGTAAGCTGGTGCAAATCCCTAACCAGTTCTCGCATACTTGAGGGTGTTCCCTTGATGGTATGCAATACAACAATTGTGGGTGTCTCTGCTGGCAAAGCATACCCATACCATGAAATAGCAGTAACCCCTCCATCTGGCATGCAAAGCTGATCGAAGTGGTCATATTCGAGCTTTATAGTTTTTTTCCTGATTAAATCAAAGTATAAAAGATGTATATGAGGATTAGAAAGATATGGCGTTGGTCTATATTTTTTTTGAAGCTGCGGCATTTTTTGTTGAATATTATGCAACTTCCCATGCTGATTAAAATATAACTTTGGCTGTTCTGCACCCACGACCAAATCAAATAAATTTTCACCTAAAATTTTAATATTCTTAAAAGTAGATTTGCCCATATCCAGAACATGCCCTCCGATTAAGTATTGAATGATTGTCGAATAAGTTCAGCGACCTGATTCCCCCACATTGCATAAATTTCCTTACTTGGGTGAAAGCCATCGCTTGCCATAGACAAGTTCATTGACTGAAATTTTTCAATATCATATTGAATAAATTTAACCCCACTCTGTGATATTAACCACTGCTCTAATCCTTGATTCATTTGCTGTGCATATTTTCCAAATAACCACGCCAATGGAGCAGGTAAAGCTGGAAAATGTTGCATCGGAGGAACACCCGATACCACGATCAATTTAGGATGAAAGCGTTTGTGTATATCCGCAAATAATTTTTTTTGCTGTTTTAACCATATTTTTGCAGAAATCAGTTTTGTAACATCATTTACACCAACAGAAATAACAATTACATCATAAACTTGTTGTTCTAAAGCTTGTATTGCTTGCGATACCTGTTGCGTCGTATGACCAGTTCTGGCATGTAACTTCCATTGCAAATGAAACTGGTTTTTCAGCTCAGAGACAAGGACACCAGATAATGCTTCTCTCTGTGTTTCCACACCAACACCAGCTGCGGCAGAATCCCCCAAAATAAGCAGTGAAAGTGGTTGACCTTGACCGATATTTCCATCACGGGCACCAACGGGTTCATCAAGACGTGGTGTATTCTTACGTACACGGACACCCTGTATCACCAATACAGGTAATAAAACAACCGTTACCAATTTTAACCACATCTTAAATATCTCAACATGAATTCACTATTATCAAATTATTAGCTAGCTTGATATTGAGTGATTCTTTTACCCATCTGCTCTGCCAGTGCATTTAAACCACTCATCGGACGAATCATAACTTCAAATTCAATGATTTGCCCTTGCGCATTAAAACGAATCATATCGATGCCTTTTAACTTTTTCTCACCTACATTGGCTGAGAATTCCAAAACTACACTTTGTTGATCGTCAGTATAAAATTCACGGTGATAAATAAAATTTTCGAAAACCTGAATCACATTGGTTAATATAAAATAAACCACCGCTTTTCCTTCATAAGGCTTAAAAGCAACTGGCGATCGAAATATGACATTATCAGCCAATAACTCATTTAATATTGTCATATCCCCAGTTCGAAGCATCTCGTGCCAACGTAAAATCGCTGTTCTGCTTGATTCAAATACCATACCCATATCCTTATTTATTCACTGTTAAAGTAAACAAAACTTTTTTTCAAAAAATAGAAGGAGATCGATTCATGTCCAGCCCCCTTCTCTCTAATCCTGATCTAAATAACTATCATGCAATTAGATCAGCGCCGCCAATTCTGCTCCTTGACGAATTGCACGTTTTGCATCGAGCTCACCCGCTTCTTTTGCACCACCAATCAAGTGAACATTTTTACCATCGGCTTTTAATTGATCAAAAAATGCTGTAAATGATTCTTGTCCTGCACAAATTACGACATTATCTACATCCAGAAGCATGTTTTTTCCAGCAACAGTAATATGCAAGCCTTGATCATCAATTTTGTCATAGCTTGCACCTGCAATCATTTTGACATTGCGATGTTTCAATCCTGTACGATGAATCCATCCTGTTGTTTTACCTAATCCTGCACCAACAGACGTTTCTTTACGCTGTAGCAGATAAACTTCACGCAGCGATGCTTCCACCTTGGCAGGTTTTAGCCCTCCAACATGGTCATATTCTGTATCAATTCCCCACTCATCATAAAATTTTTCAGGATCTAAACTACCACTTTCTCCAGCATGCGTTAAAAACTCGGCAGTATCAAAACCTATCCCGCCAGCACCTATAATGGCAACTTTTTGACCCACAGTTTTTTTGTCACGAAGAACATCTAAATATGAAAGCACTTTGGAATGATCAATCCCTTCAATATCTAGTTGTCGTGGTACAACACCAGTTGCAATGACAATATCATCATAGTTTTGCTGACTTAATTCCTCATAAGTTGCTTGATGATTTAATTGCAGTTTAATATTTGGATGCAATTCAATCTGACGCTTGAAGTAACGTAGTGTTTCATAGAACTCCTCCTTACCTGGTATGGTTTTTGCGATATTGAACTGTCCACCAATTTGACCTGAGGCTTCAAAAATTGTTACATCATGCCCTCTGTCTGCTGCATAAGTTGCAAAGCTTAACCCCGCAGGACCTGCACCAATGACAGCAATATTTTTTTTCTGCGATGTTTCTTTAAAAATAAGCTCTGTTTCATAACATGCACGTGGATTGACTAGACATGTAGCAATTTTCATGGAAAATATATGATCTAAACACGCCTGATTACAACCAATACAAGTATTGATTTCATCACTTTTTCCATCTATTGCCTTTTGCACAAAGTGTGAGTCTGCAAGCATTGGACGAGCCATAGAAACCATGTCAGCATCGCCTCGTGCCAATACATTCTCTGCCATTTCAGGTGTATTAATACGGTTAGAAGTAATCAACGGGATTTTGACACTCCCTTTTAGCTTTTTAGTTACCCATGTAAATGCCGCACGAGGAACTTTTGTCGCAATCGTTGGGATACGGGCCTCATGCCAGCCAATACCAGTATTGATAATCGTTGCACCCGCTTTTTCTATCTCTTTGGCCAAGTGAATCACTTCTTCTAAAGTTGAGCCGCCTTCAACCAGATCCAGCATCGAAAGTCGATAAATAATAATAAATTCTTCACCTACTTCCTCACGTGTTCTTTTTACAATTTCAATTGGAAAACGGATACGATTTTCATAACTTCCTCCCCATTCATCATCCCGATGATTGGTTCGAGCAGCAATAAACTCATTAATCAGATATCCTTCTGATCCCATGATCTCAACACCATCATAACCAGCACGCTTGGCTAATTTGGCACAGTTTGCAAAATCGCTAATCGTTTGCATCACCTCTGCTGAAGATAATGCATGTGGTTTTGTTGGATTAATTGGTGCCTGAATGGCTGATGGTGCAACATTATTTGGCTGATAAGAATAACGCCCTGTATGTAAAATCTGTAGAGCAATTTTCCCCCCAGCATCGTGCACTGCCTGCGTAATTACCTTGTGTTTTTCTGCTTCTGCAATTGAATCTAATTTGGAGCCTCCAAAAAATGTAACTCCGGCTTCATTTGGTGCAATGCCACCGGTCACAATCAGTCCAACCCCACCTTTAGCACGTTCAGCATAAAATGCAGCCATCCGATCATATCCATGTTCAGCTTCCTCTAACCCGACATGCATCGATCCCATCAGCACTCTATTTTTTAATGTCGTAAAACCCAAATCGAGTGGCGCAAGTAAATGTGGATAGTTAGACATATTTTTCTCCCAGGCTAGCGTTGGCTTGCTCATTCTTTTAATGCAACTTATTGCACAGTTTATAAATGAATTTTGAAATTAATGCAACATGTTGCATAATAACTTTGTATCCACTTTTTATTAGAATTAAAATGTCACTTTCACATGTTCTTTTGACCAGTCTGATGGAAAAACCAAGTACAGGCTTTGATTTAGCACACCGTTTTGATCGTTCCATGGGTTTTTTCTGGAATGCAACACATCAGCAAATTTATCGTGAATTGGGTGCCATGCTGAAAAAGGGCTGGGTTTCAACACTCGAAGACCCAAAATCATCTAGCCGCAAGAAGACCTATCAAGTAGAGGAGTTAGGTCGGCAGGAACTTGCCAGATGGATGGTTGAACAAGGTGAACCCACCAGCTTTAGAGAGGAGCTTATGGTCAAACTCCGGGCAGAAGCCCAATTAGGTGGAAACTCTATCTTGCCAGAGCTGGAACGTCATTTAGAATTGCATCGCAAAAACCTAAAGATTTATCAAAATATCTATGAGAAAGATTTTAAATCAAAAGACAGTAACGATCGTACGCTATTTATTCACAAAATGATCCTACAATTAGGTATAGATTTAGAAGTGGGCTGGATAAAATGGTTTGAAACCATCATTCCTCAACTTGAAAAATTCGACCAATAGAGAGATACCTATGCCACGTTATACAATGTCTGACGGTGAAAGTTTATTTGTACGAGAGATTGGTCAAGGTGAGCCAGTTTTGGTACTTTCCGGGCTTGGCATGCAAAGCTGGCAATGGATTCCCTTTTTATTTCCAAATTTCCAGAACCATCAATTTATCATCCCAGACTGGCGTGGCTTTGGTGGATCGAAACGTTGTAAAATTCCACAAAACATGGATGCGATACAAAGTCACTGGAACGATATTTCCTGCCTGATTGAACAACTCAATCTAGATAATTTTATACTTATTGGGTATTCAATGGGTGCGACCACAGCAATGCACGGAATGCGTTACTCAGATCTAGGCTCAAAATTAAAAGCTTATTTGCATATTGACCAAACTCCTAAAATTCCAACTGATGATACATGGGACTATGGTTTATTTGGCAATAAATACATAAAATTTAAACGCTTACTAAAAAAACTTTCCGAGTTTTTACACCAGTATTCCGATGTACAATTTGTCGAAGATCTTCCGTCAGAGCCCCGCCATAAACTGGTCAATTTATGGCTGGATTTTATTAAATTACAGGGCAGTAACAAAATTAGCCCTTTTCTATTTAAACTTGCTTTGAAACAACCAAAACTGCAAAAACACATCCTTCCTATTCATCGCCTAGATTATTTGACTTGGTACATTGATAATTATCTCAATCATGATGAAGATTATCGTCAAGCTATAGCAGAACTGGACTGTCCAACAACTTTTTTTATTGGTCAACAATCGACTCTTTATCCTGTGCAAGGACAAAAACAGATTGCCCTTAGTCTTAAGAATGCAAAAAGCATTATTTTTAAACGTTCAGGGCATACTCCCCTACTCACTGAACCTGTCAAATTTAGTCGAGAAATCCAGCATTTTTTAGAAAAGACAATCTAATCCAGATTGTCTTATACGACTAAAGTCCGATTAAAATACTGAACGATCATATTTGATCGCTTCTAGATCATAGATCTGATAAATACAGTCAAATAACGCTTTAATATCTTCACTTTCCTCCATATTTCTTGTCGCCAGAAAAATAGGGCTAACTGCATCTTCATCTAGCAAAGGAACATAATTTAAATGTGGAAACTGAATGGTATGCGCACTATCTGGAACAACACAGATTCCTTCACCAGCTGCAACAAGTCCTAAAGCAAGCTGAATCTCCCTTACTTCTTTGGTATGTTGAGGATCCAGACCATGCTCTGAAAAAATATTCATCATCTGTGTTGAAAAGTTAGGCTTGGATGTTGAAGGATAGAAGAACATATTTTCTTCAACGATATCTGACAAGTAAACACCTTCCTTTTGTGTGGAAAATGGATGACTGGAGTGAACAGCAACCATTAAACGCTCTTCTCGCAATAAAACGCGACGTACTGCTGGATCTGAAATACGTAATCGACCAAAACCAACATCAATTTTACCTTCTTTAAGCGCCTGTATCTGGTCTTTTGTACTCATTTCAACCAGCTCAACCTTAAGCTGTGGTTGCTGTTGACGGTATAAATATGTAATTCTTGGTAACAAGCCATATAACAGTGATGCAACAAAACCCATTCGTATGACACGATCAGTTGTACCTACACGTTTAGTCATCGATTTTATTTCCTCAGCATTTGATAAAAGTTTAACTGCATGCTGATAAAAAAACTGTCCTGCTACTGTGGTTTGCAGTGGGCGACTACCTCTCTCAAATAATTGAATTCCAAGTTCATTTTCCAAATTTTGAATTTGTCGACTTAAAGGTGGTTGCGCAATAAACAACTTTTCAGCAGCTTTTGTAAAACTTTGCTCTTCCACAACAGCAACAAAATATCTTAAATGTCTGAGTTCCATGACTACCTCATACCTTAAAGGTATATAAAAATGCTAATTTGATCTTAGACAGTATTCAATCATTCTTTTAAGGTATAGGTAAGAGAAACGGAAATCAAGATCACGAAGTATCAATATGTACAAATCTGTTGAAACTATACTTGTAGACATTCCAACGATACGTCCACATAAACTTTCTGTTGCTACCATGCAGACTCAAACACTTGTATTGGTAAAAATAACAACTGAAGACGGATTTATTGGTTGGGGTGAAGCAACAACTATCGGTGGTTTAAGCTATGGAGAGGAAAGCCCTGAAAGTGTAAAAGCGAACATTGATACTTATTTCGCCCCACTGCTTATTTCGATTAAAAACTTAAACGTAGCGCAAACTCTAAAGCAAATCCGTAAATCAATCAATGGGAACCGATTTGCTAAATGTGCTATTCAGACAGCTTTACTTGACATACAGGCAAAACGTTTAGGTGTTCCACTTTCTGAACTTTTAGGTGGACGTCTACGTGACTCATTACCAGTACTTTGGACATTGGCTTCAGGCAATACAGAAAAAGATATTGCAGAAGCAAAAAAAATGATTGAACTTAAACGTCATAATACATTTAAGTTAAAAATCGGCTCAAATCCATTACAGCAAGATGTGGATCATGTCATTGCAATCAAACAGGCACTCGGCTCTGAAATCAGTGTTCGCGTGGATGTTAACCGTGCATGGTCTGAGCTTGAATGCATCAATGGTATTCAACAACTTCAAGATGGTGGCATTGACCTGATTGAACAGCCTTGTGCTATTGAAAATACAGATGCACTGGCACGTTTAACTCAACGTTTTGATGTTGCTATCATGGCTGACGAGGCTTTAACCGGTCCGCTCAGTGCCTATCGTTTAGCAAAGCAGCATGCAGCAGATGTATATGCAGTCAAAGTTGAACAATCAGGCGGTCTTATTGAAGCCTGTGAGGTTGCAAATATTGCAAAACTTGCTGGTATTGATTTGTATGGTGGCACAATGCTTGAAGGACCAGTCGGATCAATCGCTTCAGCACATGCCTTTTCGACATTTGAAAACCTAGCTTTTGGTACTGAACTTTTCGGTCCATTGCTACTTACTGAAGAAATTTTGAAAACCCCACTTCGTTATGAAAATTTTGAACTTGTACTCCCTACAGGTTCAGGACTCGGTATCGAAGTTGACGAAGACAAGATTGAACAACTACGCCGTAAGTAAACCAAGGAGTGACTAATGCTTTTCCAAGTACGCATGGACGTTCATATTCCACTAGATATGCCTGTTGAGACTGCAAACGAAATTAAAGCTCGTGAAAAAGCATATTCACAGGAATTACAACGCCAAGGTAAATGGCGTCATATTTGGCGTATTACAGGTCAATATTCAAACATCAGTATTTTTGATGTAGAGAGTAATGAAGAATTGCATAATATTCTGCAAGGTCTTCCACTCTATCCATATATGAATATGGAAGTTACGGCATTAAATCGCCATCCATCCTCTATTCGTGAAGATGATCGTTAATTCAAATTGATGTAACAAAACACCCCAAAGGGTTTGGGATGTTTGAACAAGGAAAGTGGTCTGTGAAGGAGCAAGCTATCAGCAAGCACAGCCGACCACGTACAAAAACTCTCATACTTAAGGAGCAATAGTATGAACCGTCAAGAAATCGACAAATTAGTAAAAGAAATGAATGTGGATACAGCTACTGGTACTGTCAATCCTCGTGTACAACAAATTGTAGTCCGCTTACTTGGGGATCTGTTTCAGGCAATCGAAGATCTTGACCTCTCTCCTTCTGAAGTCTGGAAAGGCCTAGAATATTTTACAGATGCTGGAAAGGCAAACGAATTAGGTTTGTTAGCAGCTGGTCTCGGTCTCGAACATTATTTAGATTTACGTGCTGATGAAGCCGATGCCAAAGCAGGTATCACGGGTGGAACACCGCGTAC
>NZ_OOGT01000035.1 GCF_900323515.1 Acinetobacter stercoris
ATATAATTCATCTTAAATTTTTACATACCGCCAAGTTTTTAACCCTAGAGCCTTAGCAGCATATTTTGCCGTTGCTTTATCACCCAGTAATGGGACTTCTCGTAAATCTAAAACTTCCAATAATTCGAAATCACCGGATTTTAAATTTTGATCATAATTATATTTATACCATCTAACTCTAGACTCAGTTGTTGCTAACACATAAGACATAATTTTCCCCCTAACTCTTATTATTTGAAATAATACCAACTCACAAACTAAGATTTAAATCTAAACTACAAATCCATTATTCAGATGCCACTCAACCAACTGTTCCATATCAACCAATAATAGCTTGTCATTCATCTTTGCACTCTCTAGAGCTTCTTTGGTAAATTTGCTAGTAGTCACAATATATCCACGAAAAGCATTATTCTCTTCAATAACGCCTTTAAATTGTTGTACTAAAGGACGTCCAATTAAATTATTTTCAGAGTTTCTTTTACACTGTACAACAATCAGACCTTGTTCATGTTTAACAAAGCCATCTACGCCAGCGTCATTTGATTTTTTTGTCACCCATGCTAAATACCCCTTATCTTGAAAAAAGCTCTAATAGGTTAAAGCCTGCTTAGGATCTTTCCATCCAAAAATTTTGCATAATGTTAAAGCATTTTTTACACGTTTGGCCATCAACGATGCAGCTTCATGCCTTGAATCATGAAAAGTTAGATCAACACCATCTAAGCCAGCTTTTTTTCTTGCCTTTCTAAATAAAGTATCTCTAGAACTATCACTAATCGTAAATACTTTTAATGATCCTTTACGATCTATTTTTAGTGCAAGTGTCCACAACTGCAGTGCAAAATCATCTAATGGTACCTTACGTGGTAAACTATTTTTAGTGGTTGGTATAGAAACGTAACGTTTTGGTAAAGAGATATCACCTGGTAGTCGATTGACTATTTCGCCAGATCTCATACCTGTTGCCATTGCTATGAGCCAAATTAATCCAACCTCCTGCATCTTTGTAGCTGGTACTGAACCAGGAACATAATTGAGTGCTTTTAATATTGCTTCAAGTTCTTCAATTTCAGTCCTGCGTTCACGATGTGCTGGCTTCTTTGGCTTTCTTATCGACTCAACTGGATTAAAATCAATCCAACCCTTGTCTTTTCTACACCAATTAAAAAATGCTGATAGAGTTGAATAGTCACGAAGCACACTGGCAGCCTTTAAAGGTTTAATCGATCTATGCATTACCTGATATTCCCAATCTTTTAAAAACTCTCCACGATAATTAAGTAGTGGCCAGTCTACATTTGGCAAATGTGCCTGATAATATTTGATTCGTTGGATCTCTTTTTTTGCTGTCTTTTTATACATTGAAACTTCTTTAGCGTATCGTCCAAGTGCCTCATTTAAAGTAAGAACATATTTTTTATTTAATGCTAAATCGGTGGAATGGTTTAAGAAAAGTTCCCTCTCCTGGTCTTTTGCCCATTTGAGTAGTTCAGATCTAGATTTGCCAGTTTTACTTTTTCGTTGGCCATATTCAGCTAGATCCGCTCTCAAAATTCCATTTTTCATTTTGTAGATAGACAAACTCATATGCCTACGAATCCCCTGCTAATACTAGCTTTGAAAAAAATATAAGTGTGGAAATTGTGTGGAAATAAGTACCTAAATATACCTCAAATTACCTAAAAAAAACTCAGCACTCAGAAACGACAAAGCCCCGAAGCCTTTGTATATCAAGGCTTCAGGGCTTTGGAATATCTTTCGATATTGAATCTTGGTCCCGAGGGTCGGACTCGAACCGACACGTCATCGCTGACAGTGGATTTTGAGTCCACCGCGTCTACCAATTTCACCACCTCGGGAAGGTGATGTGCGTATAATAACGTGTTTCAAAATGATGTCAACGACAAGTTTTCATATTTGTGCATTTTTACAGCATAGACAGTTTTTTTGCTGTATAAACCATCAAATTCAGCTACCAAAGTGAAAAAAGACTATACTACGCAGCAATCTTTTTCATATCCGCGCTTTGTATTTGTCATTATGCAACTTTCAGATTTTAACTTTGCTCTCCCTGATGAGTTAATCGCTCGTTATCCTTTAGAAACACGTACCTCTTCGCGTCTTTTACACCTCGATGCCAACGGTCAACATCATGATCATCAATTCACTGATATTTTAGACTTATTCGAATCAGGTGACTTGTTAGTTCTAAATGATACCAAAGTAATGAAAGCACGTTTAAAAGGGAAACGGGCAACAGGTGGTGCAGTAGAAGTTTTAGTAGAACGTATTTTCGACCAAACCATTGCACATTGCCATATCAAAGCAAGTAATACACCTAAAGCCGGAGCTGAATTATTTATTGGTTCAGATGAAGTCAAAGTAACGGTGACTGGTCGTCATGAAAACCTATTTATTGTTGAGTTTTCACAGCCTATTTTAAAAGTTCTGGATTTATATGGGCAATTACCTATTCCCCCTTATTTTAATCGTGAAGCTGAAGCTATTGATACCGAACGCTATCAAACGGTATTTAATGATCCCACAAAATTAGCCAGTGTGGCAGCACCGACTGCGAGCTTACACTTTGATCAAAATTTATTAGATAAGCTTGAACAAAAAGGTATTCAAAAAACTTTTGTGACCTTACATGTAGGTGCAGGAACTTTTCTACCAGTACGTACCAATGATATTGAAAACCACATCATGCATAGTGAATGGTGTGAAGTTTCAGAACAGGCTGCACAAATGATCCGAGAAACCCAAGCACGAGGTAATAAAGTCATTGCTGTCGGTACAACTGCAACTCGTGCAACAGAAAGTGCCGCTCAAGCCTGTGGAGGAAAAATTGGAGCATGGACAGGAGATACTCAAATTTTCATCTATCCTCGATATAAATTTTGTGTTGTTGATCGTTTAATAACCAACTTCCACTTACCTGAATCAACGTTGTTGATGCTGGTCTCTGCCCTTTCAAATCGTGAAAATATTTTAAATGCGTATCAACACGCTGTTGAAAATAAATATCGCTTTTTTAGTTATGGTGATGCTATGCTGATCGATAAGCTATTGTAAAAAATAATAAAATATGCCGATTGATACTACAAAACGACTAATACATATCACAACCAGAGAAAATAAAAAAGTAAAACACAATGTCAATCGGCTTTGGCAAATCATTCATACGGCTCAATCCAGTCACGAAATATTAGATCAATTACATCCATGGGGAGATACGATTAATCTAAAATTTAATAATTTTTGGGCTTATCTATTGGTAATAATTGCATTTGGTCTTTTTATCATCGGATTAATCCTGCACCCTTATTTAAATCATTTTTTCTTTTTCGCCTTAGTCATTTTTTTCATCATCTGGGCATATATTATCTTTGAATCAAATCAGCCTGTCGAAGAAGTTATTTATTTTCTGGAACAACGTATGATGCAGCTCAAATATAATTTATATTTCGGTCAAATTCCTCCATTTCTCCCAACTGGGAGTAGCTTAGTCCTTTTCATCAGTCAATTAAGACAAAAATTTCCTGTTTTATCTCAAGGCAATGCAAAAAATGAAATTGTCCGTTTTGCTCATAGTACATGGTATGTAAATAATTCGCCCCATAATATTATTTTTATCCAGTATCATTATGCCAATGAAATCAGCATTACTGATCAACATTTGGAAAAACACAAAATTTTAGAAAAACATGAGCATTTATGGGGTGCAATAGTTTTTGAGACATCTACATTATGTTTTGCAGCCAGTAATCGGAGTCATCAAACGCTTTCTCCCTATACTTCTTCATGGAAAAGCACCGATATTTATTTAAATCAGAGCTTACACATTTTCGGATTAAACCAACAATCTCTAGCACGAACTATTTCACCGGGTATCACGCTTAAACTTACTGATTTATTTCAAGACTATCGTGCAGATTTGGTATATCATCCACATGAAAATACACTTTGCTTTCTAACTGAAAAAAATATATTTAAAATCAATCAACAGCAACATAAAATTCAGGATATTTCAAAATTACGAGGGCACCTGCGTACATTGAATATGCCTGATTTAGAAAAATTCAAAGAAAAACTAAGTGCATTTATTTCATAATTTTATTTTAGATTTGGGGAAATATAATGGGATTGACCGTATTTTTAAGTTTATTTGTTCTGATGATTATTTGGGGAGTTATGATCAGAAACAATATCATTCGTTATTTCAATGCAATTCAACGCTCTTGGGCAGAGGTTGCAAATTATGAGCGTCTCAAAGTCAAGACCTTAGAATCTTTAGAGGATACATTAAATCAATATGCAAATTTCGAAAAATCCACTTTAGAAAAAGTCATCGAATTGCGCCAAAATATTATGAATTTAAATATAAAAGATGCAGATTTGACACAATTACAATACGTTGAAAAATTAAGCTGCGAGCTTACTAGAACNTTAAACATGGTGGTCGAGAACTATCCTGAATTAAAAGCAGATCAACTCTATCTTAAAATGATGTCCGAGATTGATGAAGAAAATGAAAATGTTAGTGCTGCTATTAGTATCTATAATCGTAATGTTGAACTATTTAACAACATGATTCAGATTTTTCCAAATAATCTCGTCAACACGCTTACATTATCTAAAAAAACAGTTCGTCCCTTTTCTGATAGTTTTTTAAAAAATTTTGACTATAAGCCTAACTTTAAAGCATAAAAATCAAGTGATTAATCTATCTTAATCTTGACTTAACTTTCTGGTCCGATTTTGAAACGCCGATGTAACAGAAATCAGGTATTTATGATCATGAATATTTTGTATCAAACTCTTTAAATCTTTGCTTGGAAATAATACAAAGCTGGCTTTTATCGCTCAAATCAAGGAAAATATAGCGTTTTTAGCAAACAATCAGCGAACTGTTTTTTCGCCTCGATTTGGGTACTTTATGAAGTTTGAAAAATTAGGGCAGTCGGGTCGTGCCCGCCGTGGTCGTTTAACATTGGAACACGGTGTAGTAGAAACACCTGTATTTATGCCAGTGGGTACATACGGTACCGTCAAAGGCATGCTGCCACGTGATATTGAAGAAATCAAAGCACAGATCATTTTAGGCAATACTTTCCATCTTTATTTGCGTCCAGGTCTTGAAGTTATTGAAGAACATGGCGGTCTGCATGAATTTATTAAATGGGATAAGCCGATTCTGACTGACTCTGGTGGCTTTCAGGTTTTTAGCTTAGGTGCCATGCGCAAAATCAAGGAGGAAGGTGTCACTTTCCGCTCCCCGATCGATGGTGCAAAAGTCTTCTTGTCACCAGAAGTTTCAATGCAGATTCAAAAAACATTGAACTCGGATATCGTCATGATCTTTGATGAATGCACACCTTATCCTGCGACACATGAAGAAGCCAAAAAATCAATGCAACTCTCATTGCGCTGGGCGAAACGTTGTAAAACTGCCCATCATGATGACTTACAAAATAAAAATGCATTGTTCGGCATCATTCAAGGTGGTATGTACGAAGATTTACGTGACGAATCATTAAATGGTTTACTTGAAATCGGTTTTGATGGTTATGCCATTGGTGGTTTATCTGTAGGTGAACCTAAAGAAGAGATGATCAAGGTTCTTGATTATCTTCCAAACAAAATGCCGCATGACAAACCACGTTATTTGATGGGGGTTGGAAAGCCGGAAGATATTGTTGAGGGTATTCGTCGTGGGGTGGATATGTTTGACTGTGTCATGCCAACACGTAATGCCCGTAATGGTCACTACTTTGTGACAGACGGTCTAGTCCGAATCCGTAACAGCAAATATCGTCATGATCAAAGTCCACTTGACCCACATTGTGATTGTTATACCTGCAAGAATTTTACCCGTGCATACCTCTTTCACCTAGAAAAATGCGGTGAAATGTTGGGTTCAATGCTCGGTACAATTCACAACTTACGTTACTACCAACGTTTCACTCAAGATATTCGTGATGCACTTGATAATGGAACATTTGATGCGTTTGTTGCCGATTTTTATGCACGTCGTGGACTCGAAGTTCCACCTTGTCCAGTAGATTAATTCATCTACATTTGCGCTTCGCAAAAAGACAAGGTAAATTGCAGAACAAGTTGATATAAATGTCAGTTAATGACTCAAGTTTTTAGTTTAGGAAATTGAAATGAGCCTGTTTATTTCTAATGCGTATGCTGCTCCAGCAGCACAACAAGGTCCAAGCATGATGGCGAACATCCTGATGATCGTTGTCTTCGTTGCAATCTTTTACTTTCTGATCTGGCGCCCTCAATCAAAACGTGCAAAAGAGCATCGTAATTTGATTGAAAGCATCGGTGTGGGAAGTGAAGTTGTGTTCGCTGGTGGTTTAATGGGACGCATCACTAAAATTGAAGGTGAATTCGCTGTCGTAGAACTTAACAAAGGTAATGTTGTTAAGATTCAACGTGCTAGTGTTATTTCAATTTTACCTGAAGGCACACTAGATAACCTTTAATCATAAATAGTCGTGTAAAAACACGACTTTTTCATTTTAAGAAGAAAGCGAATGCGTTACCCAGCATGGAAATATTTACTGATCATTGTTGTTCTGGTTATCAGTACATTATACGCACTGCCTAGTTTGTATCCTGACGAGCCTGCGGTTCAGATCTCTGGTGCTAAGGCAGGGACTACAATCGATAAAAGTGTAATACAAAAAGCAGAGCAGATTTTAAAAAGTGAGAATATAGCTACTCACGATAACTCATTTACCAACAATGCAGCTCTACTTCGTGTAGATTCATCAGATGCACAGTTAAAAGCACAAGAAGCTTTAAGACGTGGTCTCGGTGAGCAATATGTTGTTGCATTAAATCTTGCGCCAACAACACCGGAATGGCTGCAAAAAATTGGTGCTAAACCAATGAAGCTTGGTCTGGATTTGCGCGGTGGTGTTCACTTCTTACTAGAAGTGGATATGGATAAAGCTATTGCTCAACGGATGGAAACATCTGCAACCGATATTCGTCGTGAACTGCGTGACAACAAAATTAACTTTAATAGTGTGTCATTAAACAACAATGCAATCACTATTCAGTTTGCAAATAACGATGACCGTTCTTCTGCAATGGATTTCTTGCGCCGCAATGGTAATGAATATATTCAGCAAGCCATTGCAACAAATGAAGGCTCAACTCTTCGTTTAACCTATAACGATACACGTAAACAAGAAATTCAGTCTTATGCATTGAATCAAAACCTGACGACTTTGCGTAACCGTATCAATGAGCTTGGTGTTGCCGAAGCTTTGGTGCAAACTCAAGGTAGCAACCGTATTGTTGTAGAATTACCTGGTGTTCAGGATACTGCCGAAGCGAAACGTGTTCTGGGACGTACAGCAAATCTGGAATTCCGTCTGGTTTCTGATCAAAATGACCAATATATTGACCCTTATACAGGTAAATATAATAGTCAGCCACTCCCTCCTGGTACTGAAGTTTTTGCTTATGAATCACTGGATAGTGGTCGCCAACTTCTGTTAAACCGTAATCGCATCTTAACAGGTGAACGCGTTCAGAATGCATCTAGTGGCTTTAGCCAAGATACTGGTGGTGCTGAAGTAAATATTACTTTAGACAGTGCTGGTGGTAAGCTCATGGCCGATGCAACCCGTACTGCTGTTGGTAAACGTATGGCTGTATTGTTCATTGAGAACAAGCAAAAAATCAGCTATGTCACTGACCCAGCAACTGGCGCACAAACTGAAGTTCGTACACCTTATACCGAATCAGTTGTCATCAATGCGGCAACTATTCAGGCCGTATTAGGTTCTCAATTCCGTATTACAGGTCTTGCTTCTCCTCAGGAAGCATCAGAACTCGCCCTTATGCTACGTGCAGGTGCCTTGGCTGCGCCGATGTACTTTGTTGAAGAACGTGTTGTTGGTCCTAGTCTTGGTCAGGAAAATATTGACAAAGGTGTACTTTCAACTGAAGTCGGTTTCATCCTTGTTGCAATCTGGATGATCGTATTCTTCCGTTTATTCGGTTTGATCGCAGATTTTGCCCTTGTCGTTAACCTGGCAATGATCCTGACCATCATGTCATGGATAGGTGCATCCCTTACCCTCCCTGGTATTGCAGGTATCGTCATCACCATTGGTATGGCTGTCGATGCGAACGTGTTGATTTGTGAACGTATCCGAGAAGAGATTAAATGGGGAGCTTCACCCAAACAGGCAATTGTTGCGGGTTATGATCGGGCCTATAACACTATTTTCGACTCGAACTTAACTACGTTCCTCGTTGCATTTATCCTGTTCGCAATTGGTACAGGTCCGATCAAAGGCTTCGCTGTAACATTGATGATTGGTATCATATGCTCGATGTTTACAGCAATCACTGTGACTCGTGCGATCGTACAGATCATTTATGGCAAACGCCGTAACTTGAAAAAGTTGAGCATATAGGAGATCAAAGATGACTGATGTGACTCAACCTAAAAAATACGGTCGCCCTGACGATGAGCGTGTAATCCCTTTTATGAAGATTGCCAAACCAGCGGCAATCATCTCGATTATTTTAACGCTTGCGAGTATTTTCTTTATTGTAACCAAAGGTTTGAATTTAGGTTTGGACTTTACAGGTGGTATTTCAGCTGAAATCAACTATCAGAAACCAGCCAATCAGGCTTTGGTCACTGAAACACTTGCAAAATCAGGTTTTAAGGATGCCGTGGTACAAACACTGGGAACCAATAGAGATTTATTGGTTCGTATGCCACCTCAAGACAATGTCAATGTTGAAGATTTAAACCGTACGTTAACTCAGGCAGTTCAATTATCTGGTAATTCTGCTCAAGTTCATAAAGTGGATGCAGTTGGCGGTCAAGTGGGTAACGAACTTTATATTCGTTCTGCTGGTGCTGTAGCATTAGCACTGATCTTGATGTTGATCTATGTCACTATTCGTTTTGAATTCAAACTGGCATTAGGTGCTGTACTTTCATTATTCCACGATGTCATTGTGACTATTGGTTTCTTTGCTTTTATGCAATGGCCATTTGATTTAACCGTGCTTGCTGCGATTCTTGCACTCCTCGGTTTCTCGCTCAATGATAATATTGTGGTTTCAGACCGTATCCGTGAAAACTTCCGTAAAATTCGTGGTGCAACCCCACGTGAAGTTGTTGATATTTCATTGACCGAAACTTTACGCCGTACAATCCATACATCCATGACATTATTACTTGTTGTACTTGCAATGATGTTCCTTGGAGGGGACGGTCTACACTGGTTCTCTGTTGCAATGTTTATCGGTGTCTTTGTAGGTACTTACTCATCGATCTACATTGGTACAGCATTTGCACTATGGCGCGGGCTGAATCGTCAAGACTTTATCGTACAAGTTAAACCTGAATTTGAAGATGATATTCCATAATTTTTAGAACAAATCTTCAATGCAAAAATGCCAGTAGATCAATCTTACTGGCATTTTTTATTCTCTGTATGTTATAGCCATTTATCTTGTGAGATAAAAATTGGTGTTATCCTCAGTTAAACTTATTAATTTCAACTCATCCTGAATAATTTGAATTTGAGGAAATGCAAATCCTTTGCAAGATAACTCTGAACGCCATGCTACCGTTAACATGGCATGTCCCAAATTAAAATTGTGGTATGCATAATGACCAATATCAGGATGTATACATATGCCCCCATCATTAAGTGCATGCACTTGCGTGTTCAACTCATTCAAACTCAAGCGAATCCCCAAGCCAGACGCCTTTAAAACAGCCTCTTTGGTTGTCCAGACCTTAAACCAATATGCCAAATCAAAACCCAGACTCTCCCAAGTCTCATATTCATCCATATGAAAAGCATGCTTTGCCAAAGCATCGAAGCGAACACTCCTATCCATATCTTCAATGTCAATGCCTAAATCCCTGACTTGAAGACTCATTGCTAAAGCATAATTTTTTTGGCTATGTGTATGATTAAAATTCAATTGCGGATAATCTTGCAAATAGGGCTTACCAAATTCACTTCTGGCAATATCTTTAGAGTCTACAGGATGAGCTAATACATCTGCTAAAAGTAAATTGCGATGCTGGTAAATCCGATTTTTTTTATATTGGTTGAATAATTTTAAATTAGAAAAATCCTCTTTTCCTTTATCTAAAATCTGAGCCAATGTCTGAACATGTATCTGGATACTTCTTTGTGTCATTGACTCAGTTTCTCTATTTCCCCGTCATCAGTTCTATATTCTGCATTCTCATACTGCCAAATACAACATGCACACAACCTAAAAGTTTAGTGAACAATATATCTTGTCGCGACCTACTGACAATTATTTCAACCTATTTCATCACTAATAAAAAAACCCAAAGAAAACTTTGGGTTTTAAGTAACTAAAAATTAGCGTTTATATTTCTTTTCAGCTTTTTTAAATTTTTGAATGTAACGACGGCGACGCGCAGCAACACGCTCATCGACTTGAGTTTTACGACCTTCAAATGGGTTTTCTGAGGTTTTAAAGTCAATACGCACTGGTGTACCTTCTAGTTTATATACTTTACGGAACACATTTTCCAAATAACGGCGATAATCCGCAGGCGTTTTATCCACCTTATTACCATGAATAACGATAGTAGGCGGGTTTTGTCCACCCATATGTGCATAACGCATTTTAATACGTCGACCACTGATCATCGGTGGCTGATGTGCCTCAGTTGCATCATTTAAAATCTGGGTCAGTTTTGCAGGTGAAACTTTTAAGTTAGCTGACTCATATGCACGATGAATAGATGGATATAAATCACCGACCCCTGTACCATGCAATGCTGAAATCAAATGAATCCGGGCCCAAGGAATAAAATCAAAACGTCGCTCTACATCAAGCTTACATTGTTTACGATCATATTCACTCATGTTATCCCATTTATTAATCGCGATAACCATGGCACGACCAGCTTCAAGTGCATAACCAATCAAGTGCAAATCTTGTTCAACAATCCCTTCACGCGCATCGACCACCACTACGACAACATGTGCATCTTTCATTGCCTGTAAAGTTTTCACAACCGAGAATTTCTCGATCATTTCATCAACTTTACCCTTACGGCGTACACCCGCAGTATCAATCAATGTGTATTGACGACCATCGCGTTCAAATGGAATATAAATAGAATCTCGCGTTGTTCCCGGTTGGTCAAATGCAACCACGCGATCCTCACCCAATAAACGGTTTACCAACGTAGACTTACCTACATTTGGTCGTCCAATAATCGCTAAACGTAACCCTGTAGCCTTATCATGTTCTTCTGGATTTTCATCTTCCGGGATATCCTCAAGTACATCTTCCAGCATCTGGGCTACACCACGCCCATGACTGGCAGCAACCTGCAAAGGTTCCCCCATTCCCAGTTTATAAAACTCAACCAGAGCTGCTTCTGCATGAACACCATCAACTTTGTTGGCAACCAGAAATACTTTTTTACCAAGTGTGCGTAGTTCACGTGCAATCTGTTCATCTGATGCAAGCAAACCAGCACGGGCATCGACTACAAATATGATGATATCAGCTTCATTAATGGCAGTTTTAGACTGCTCTGCCATATAGGAATCAATACCACCTTCACTCTCACCAATACCACCAGTGTCGACAACAATGAATGATTTATTTTGAAACACTGCGTCGCCATATTTACGGTCACGAGTCAGACCTGCAAAGTCTGCAACAAGTGCATCACGGCTCTTGGTAATCTGGTTAAATAATGTCGATTTTCCGACATTCGGACGTCCAATAAGGGCGATTACGGGTTTCATAAATTAACCTTTATTCAAGATCAGCCAGTTTGACTGGTCTGAACATCAGAAAGCTGAAGAAGGAGTTGGTAAAATACCAAAATAGAACACGGGGCTTTGAAATTTCAAATACCCCGTGTAAAAAATACGGATGAGCGTTAGTTTAACATAAGACTAGAAAAAGTTAACGATTCTGCCATATGCTTAATGCGCCTTTACGTGTTGATGAATAAAGTTGAGCATCAATCACACGTAAAGTACGGACTTCACCACTCGTTTTAGAACGACCAACAAAATCACCTGTATCTGGATCAAGTAGATGTAAATAGCCATCCAAATCACCTACCACCAGATTATTACCAAATACAACAGGATTACTTAAATTCCGGTGGAGTAGTCGATCATTTGTCCATAGTTTTTGACCAGTTGCCAAATCATAGGCATCAACTTTGCCTTCTGTTGTAGCAACAAAAACTTTACCATCTGCAACTTCAGGTCTAACCAAACTACTGGTATCTTCACTCCAGGCTACACGTTGTGATGCAAGATCCAGCACTGTAACTTGACCCTGATAACTCACTGTCACCACATACTGACCAGATACAACAGGCTCACCATCAATATCGATCAAACGCTGAATATCCGAACGGCCATCGGATACCGCTACCCTGCGCTGTAAACGGGGAATCCCTGTCACTGTATCAATAGCATAGATATAAGCATTTGCACCAGCAACAAGAACTGTACGTGAATCCACTGCAACAGGTGATGCCTGACCACGTAGGCTCAATTGAGGATTTGGCATTTTATAGGTCCAGACCTGCTCACCAGATGTATCATCATGCGCAAATATTGTTCCATCATTTGCAACAGTAATAACACGACCATTTTGAACTAGAGATGGACTAATAATCGCACCAGAAAGCTGAGCCTGCCATTTTTTAGCACCTGTTTCCTGGTCAAGTGCATATAGACGCCCTTTTTCATCACCTACAAAAACAGAACCATCACCAGCCGTAATACCAGAAGTTAAACCATGTTTGGTTACTTTCGTCTTCCAAAGACGTTGTTTACCTTTTAATGCTTCAACTTCACCTTTTGGATCGACTGCAAAAATTACCCCATTCTCTGTGTCTAAACGCATACGCAACGGATCAACTTTATCCGTAGCAGAAACATTCAATGAGAATATTTGTGACAAACCTTGAGTCTGAGTAATCTTTGGAAGTGGATTTGGCTTAACTTTTACTTCTTTTACTTTATTACTCGAACAACCCATCAAGGCCATTGTTAAAATTGCAAGAGCAAAAGGTATCTTATATTTTCTATCCATCAAGATTCATCCACTTGAGTTTGTATAACCGGGCGTTCAAAATCAGGATCATCAACTAAAACGCCGACACTTTCGAGTTTAATTTGTAAAATTTGACGCTCTTTCTTGCGTTCCAACAATGTATTCCATGCACTCTGATATGATTTTTTCGCATTTTCAATATCATTTTTCGCAAAATAGACATCACCTTTTGCCTCGTCTACAGTTGCCTTAAATGCAGGCTCCGTAACAGTAGACAAAGTTTTTATCGCTGCATCATATTTTTTTTGCGCAAATTCTGCATCAGCTAAACGAATTTTTACAAGTGATAACAATCCTTCATCTTTAATAGAAGAATTTTCTACTTTTTTCAATTCCTTTTCCGCAGTTGCATAATCACCTTTGTCATAAGCAAGCTTTGCCAATACAAACTGGCTTTGAATCGCATGTGCCGAATTTGGTGCATCTTTAACAATTTTATCTGCAGATGCAGATAACGTAGCAAAAGCTTTAGCATCAGTTCCAGCAGAACGAGCATCGTCCATCAATTGCTGAACTTTTGCCGTTCTGTTTTGGTCTTCTGCCAGAGTTTTCTTCTGCCAATACTGCCATCCGAAAAAGGCAATCAACGCGATTAAAATCCCTGTTACCATCGATGATCCATACTTCTTGGTAAAGGATTTTACATTATCAAGTTGTTCTGCATCACTTAATGAACTCATGTGATTGTCCTTTTCGAATGTTGCTATTTAAGCAAGTTTTTGTAATAAAAATGAAACGATTTCTGTAACAGCAACTTCTGATTGGTCTGCTGTTGCCAACTCTTTAACGCTCAGTTTTTGGGCTTCCCACTCACGCTCACCCAAAATCAATGCCAGAATAGCGCCAGACTGGTCAGCTTTTTTCATTTGGCTCTTCATACTGCCTTGTGAACCTGTTTTCAAACGAATATTGCTGTTTGCTGCTTCAAGCTGATTGCGGATTTGCTCTGCAAGTACTAGAGCTTTTCCTTGAGATGCAGGATCAGCAACTAAAAATACCTCACAATCTCTAACAGGGGTATTGTCTTCAACCTGTTCAAGAAGTAAAAGTAACCGCTCCATTCCCATGGCAAAGCCTACAGCAGGAACAGTCTGATCAGCTTTACCTTTTAACTGTCCAACCAGACCATCATAACGTCCACCAGCACAAACTGTACCTTGTGAACCCAGATGCGTTGTGGTCCATTCAAATACTGTTTTATTGTAATAATCCAGTCCACGAACCAACTTCTGGTTAATTACAAATGAAATACCTGCATCAGTTAAATATTGTTGTAACTGATTGAAGTGATTCATGCTGTCTTCACCCATGAAATCATGAAGTTTTGGTGCATTTTCTAAAATTTCTTGAGTACGCGCATCTTTAGAGTCAAGAATACGAAGAGGATTGGTGGTTAAACGGCGCTGTGAATCTTCATCAAGTTCATCTTTATGTGAAGTCAAAAACGCAACTAAAGCTGCACGATATTCAGCACGCTCGTCTAGCTCTCCCAGTGTATTGAGTTCCAATTGGACTTTATCCAATACCCCCATGCGTTTCCATAAACGGGCTGTTAACAAAATCAATTCAGCTTCAATATCGGGAGTTGCAACACCAAAGGTTTCTACACCAAACTGATGAAACTGGCGGTAACGACCCTTTTGTGGTTTTTCATAACGGAACATTGGGCCTAGATACCACACACGCGGAGTTGCTCCACGAAGCATATTATGCTCAAGCATGGCACGAACACATCCTGCTGTACCTTCGGGACGCAAGGTTAAAGATTCAGGTGGATTACCTTTATCTAAAAATGTGTACATTTCTTTTTCAACGATATCCGTTGCATCACCAATAGCACGTTTAAATAGACCAGTTTGTTCAACAATCGGCAAACGAATCTGTTGATAGCCATAGGCATCCATTAAAGATGCTAAATGATGCTCAAGACTTCTCCATGCTGGGGTTTGCGTAGGAAGAATGTCATTAAAACCTTTGATTGCGACGATTGAACTCATGATGAACTACGAATGATCTCTTTTGATTTAGCTTCTTCAAGCTCTTTAACACGTTGACGAACCATTGTTTCAATTTCATCAACTAACTGGTTTGTATCAATTAAATGGCTTTTTTCACCATTACGATAAACAAGTGAACGTGGACTCGCACCAACAACCCCGATATCGGCTTCTTTCGCCTCACCAGGTCCATTCACTTTACAACCAATGACAGATACATCCATTGGTGTACGAATATCTTCCAAACGTTCTTCTAGTGATTGCATCACTTTGATCACGTTAAATTCCTGACGCGAACAGCTTGGACAAGCAATAAAGTTAATCCCGTTAGAACGAAGACCAAGTGATTTTAATATATCAAAACCAATTTTAACTTCATCTTCAGGTTCAGCTGCCAAGGAAATACGCATGGTATCGCCTATGCCCTCCATAAGCAAACCGCCCAATGCTATTGCCGATTTTACTGTGCCTGTACGATAAATACCCGCTTCCGTTACACCCAAATGTAATGGATTATCAATCTGTTTTGAAAGTAGACGATAGGCATCCATAGTTAAAAACACATTGGAAGCTTTAACAGAAACTTTGAATTCATGGAAATCGAGTCTGTCTAAAATATCAATATGGCGTAATGCAGACTCCAAAAGAGCCTCTCCCGTAGGTTCACCATATTTCTTTTGTAAATCTTTTTCCAAAGATCCAGCATTGACACCTATGCGCATCGAAATATCATGATGCTTTGCGGCTGCAACGACTTCACGGATTTTTTGTTCCGAGCCAATATTACCTGGATTTATACGTAAACAGTCTGCGCCCAAGTCGGCAACACGAAGTGCAATCTTGTAATCAAAATGAATGTCGGCAACAAGTGGAACCTGAACACGTTTACGGATTTCACCAAATGCTTCTGCCGCCTCCATAGAAGGCACAGAAACACGCATAATGTCTGCACCAGCATCAGCACAACGCTGAATTTGAGCAACTGTCGCATCAACATCACAAGTTTCCGTATTGGTCATACTCTGGATACTGATCGGGGCATCACCACCTACATAAACCGATCCCACACGAATTTTGCGGGTAGGACGACGTTTTATCGGATTCTCTATCATTGTACCGCTCGACTTTAATTGATTAACGAGACAGACGGAATTCTGCTTTTCCGTTCACTGTATATGGAGACAATGAAATCTGCTCGTTGTTAAGGCTTAATGACACAGCTTTGGCATCATCAAGTCGAATCTGGAATGGTGAACTGCCATGTAGTGTTAAAGTCGAAGACTGACGACCTGTCGCAAGCACTTTACCTGTACCATCAACAATTTTTACAGATGTTGGTTCATTAAAATTTAAAACCAATTCATCACCAGTTTGAGTGTTTACACCATCATTCATGGACAGAACTTGAACATCAGATTGCTGAGGTTTCGCTTCTGTTGAGGCAGTCTTTTTCGAAGACCACTTCTGGATACCTGTAACTACAAGAATAATAAGCACAATTGCAACGAGTGCAATCAAACCGCGCTTTAACCACTTACGGTTACGCTCACTGTTCGAGCCCGGAAGTTTACCCATGATTTTAATCGGAGAATTATTCAATGCATGATTCGGCAAGAGCCCCGTATCATTTTGATAAATCTCATCAAAACGCTGAATAATTGCTGTTGCATCAACATTCAAATATTTCGCATATGAACGATAGTAACCTTTAATAAAGGTTGCTTCTGGTAAAGCTTTATAGTCATCATGTTCTAATGCAGTTAAAGTTTTCACCTGCATTTTCAAATCAGCAGCAACCGAATCTAGATCACGATTTTGTGAAACCCGAATTTGTCGCAAGTACTCACCTGGACGCTGTACGTTTCCTAAAGCATTAGGTGCTACGCTTGAACCAGTAGATTGCTGTGAATTAGGATTTACTTCCATACGGCCTCAGTACTGTACTGTAATTGCAAATAACGTTTAAATTCTTGACTCTCTGGATATAAAGCCCGAAGCTGATTTATCAAAGCTTGCATACCCATATTATCACCATTGGCACGCGCAATACGAATGCCTAACCAAAGCACCCTTGCACTTTGATTATTTTGCCCTACTACACGCACATATTGTTCATATAAATTTGTAGCATTAGGCATTTGCTTTCGCAAATAATAAATATCTGACAACTCTAACATTGAAACAGCAGAATCGCGATTAACTTGTAATGCCTGTTTGAATGATTTTTCAGCATTTACAATGTCATTCAACTTCAAGTAAACCCGACCCAAGTTTTCAAATGCCCTATAACGCTGATCATAGCCTAACGTTGCACCTGCAATATTAAACTGATTGATTGCATCATTATAGCGCTTTTGCTCATATAAATACGTACCATAATTATTACGAGCTTGCGCATTTTTTGAGTCTACAGCAATTGAGCGCTTAAAATAAGTATCTGCTTTTTCTAAATTCTGCGGACTGCCCTCGTATTGTAGCAAAACCCCCATCATCATATTTGCAGAACTATCTCTCGGTTCAATATTCAAAGCTTGATCCAAAGCACGCTTTGCTGCATTTAAATCACCTGACCGGATATATTCAGCAGCCAATTGAGTTCGAACTTTTACTGATTTTTCTGGATCTTTTTGAGAAAGAGAACCAGAGTGTGTCGTTTGACAAGCCTGTAACACAATCCCCAATATACAAACTGTAACGAAAACAGCGTGTTTTTGCGCACGTCTCATCTATAAATCCCCAACTCAATGAGGGTTAGTTAGCCCTCAGAACGTAAAATTTCATTTTTTTCGGCAATTTTCTTTTTCCATTGTGCTGCCCGGCGTGTGCGATCTGCAACCTGCCCAACCAACTGACCACATGCAGCATCAATGTCATCACCACGTGTCTGACGAATCGTACAGACAAATCCGGCATCAGACAAAGTTTTTTGAAAAGCAATAATTCGGTTTCGGCTTGAACGACCATATGGTGCATGCGGAAATGGATTGAAAGGAATCAGGTTAATTTTACTTGGCAAGTTTTTAAGCAGCTTCAATAATTGCTGTGCATGTTCAGGCTTATCATTTACACCATCTAACATTACATATTCAATGGTCACATGCTTACGTGCACTTTCATTACCATCTTTTGTAATATAACGCTGACAAGCTGCAATGAGTTGTTCCAATGGATATTTTTTATTGATCGGTACGAGTTCATTACGCAGTTCATCGTTTGGTGCATGCAGTGAAATTGCCAAAGCCACATCAATATCTTTAGCGAGTTGATCAATCTTAGGAACTACACCCGATGTTGATAAAGTCACACGACGTTTTGACATACCATACGCAAAATCATCCAGCATGATCGACATGGAACTTAAAACAGCATCATAATTCAGCAATGGTTCACCCATTCCCATCATCACGACATTAGTCACTGAACGTTCACGTTCTGCAACAGGAACTTCTTCCATATAGGAAAAATTTGCCATCCAGAGCTGGCCAATAATTTCTGCTGGGGTTAAATCTCGCTGAAAACCCTGCTTTCCAGTCGAACAGAAAGAACAATCAAGTGCACAACCCACTTGTGACGAAATACATAAAGTTTTTCGCTCACCTGTTTTATCTTCTGCTGGAATTAAAACAGTTTCAACAAGTGAACCCTCTCCGTCCCCCACACGAAAAACCCATTTACGGGTACCATCTTTTGAGTAGTTACGATGCACTACTTCTGGCGCTTTAATTTCACAAATCTTTTCCAGCTTTTCCCGCAACTTTCCTGAAATATTGGTCATTTCAGCAAAATCAGTCACAAAAAACTGGTGAATCCATTTCATCACCTGTCCAGCACGGAATTTTTTTTCTCCCATATCTTCGAAAAATTTTTCCATTTCCGAACGAGACATGCCTAGCAAATTCACTTTTTGAATTGCTTCAGGAGATGTTTTGATCTCACCTTGTGCAACAGATGGATGAGCAACTTCAGAATTCATAAGAATGACCTAAACAATGTCTGGGGATGATGGGTAGCTCAATATTTGAGCATTATTTTAAAAAGAGAATAAAAAAAACCAGACAAGCAGTATAACACTTATCTGGTTTTTAAACTGCCGATTAACGAGTACGTGGGCAGATTTCTGTTTGAGCGAAGAAGTAGTTCACTTCACGATCAGCAGATGCAACAGAGTCAGAACCGTGAGCAGCGTTTTCATCGATGCTTACAGCAAAGTCTGCACGAATAGTACCAGGGGCAGCTTCTTTAGGATTAGTAGCACCAAGAATTTCACGGTGAGCAAGAACCGCATTTTCACCTTCAAGAACTGATACAACAACAGGACCAGAAGTCATGAAAGATACTAAATCAGCAAAAAAACCACGTTCTTTATGTTCAGCATAAAAGCCTTCTGCTTCTGCTTTAGAAAGGTGTTTCATTTTAGTTGCAACGATTTTTAAACCAGCTTTTTCAAAACGGGCAAAAATTTCACCGATGTGGTTTTTGCCTACAGCATCTGGTTTAACGATAGATAAAGTACGTTCAACAGCCATGATTGGCTCCTTAAATCAATTTTAAAGGTAAAAATTTTGGCGCATTATACCGATTTAATACAAAACTATCAGCCTAGAAAATGTAAAAGTTAAAACTTTTTATCTGTTTTTTTACTGAGCTTCATCAATCCAGGCCATTTGAATAGCTTCAAGCAAACCTTCTGTTGACTTGGTCGGGTCATCACTGAACTCTGGCAAAGCACAAATCCATGCATGTAAATCAGTAAAGCGTACCCACTGTGGATCAACATCCGGATGCGCTTCTGACAGCTCAATTGCAATATCAATCGTATCGGTCCAACGTAAACCCATAGGTCTTCCTAAACAATCTTAAAAGATGTACTACTTTAGCAAAAATGCTGTTTTACATATACAGATATTTATCAATAAACGCCTTGCCAGCAACATGGTAAAGATAATTTATCAGGGTGTCTTCAATAGCCGCACCCTTTTATAACTTAAAGTATCAAACCTAAATATGGAGCAACCATAATTATCGCACTGGCAACCGTAGCACCAATAATAGCTCCCACCATCACATCTGTTGGGTAATGCAGCCCTAGAACCATTCGTGATAATGCAACCAAAATAGTAAATGGCAACATAACAACAAGTAGCAATGGTAATATATAGCCCAATACTATCGTTGCCATGACTGCATGTAATGTATGGCCAGATGGAAAACTAAAATGATCTAGTGGACGTTCACCCAAAATAATTACCTGATGTACCTGATAAGGTCTAGGTCTCACAGTTTTATGCTTTAAAAATTTATATATAGCGGTTCCCAATGAACCAGCCAGAATGACATATAAAATTTGAAGCGTATAATCAATTCCTTGTATATACCAAACCACTATGAGCATGGCATACCAAAATGGTCCATCCCCCAAGCGACTGATAATTTTAAAAAACAACGAAATACGCTGTGACTGAGATAAGTTATTTAAATACAGACAACCTTTTAAATCTAAATCGAGTATTTTTATTTTGGCATTTTTAAAATTCATGATGCTCTCCTAAAGCCTGTCTAAGTGACCATAAAGGTCTCCTGAACCACTTGATACAAGGCTTGTTCGAGTTGATGAACAGGATGTTTCCATCCGGTATTTTGTACTGCTTGCATTGCTTCAACGCCCATTTTGCACAATACGTTATTATCTGGAAGCTGAAATAACATTTGCATAAATTGTGCCGTTTGCCCTAATGGACATAACCATCCCATCTTATTTTGAATCACATGTTGTTTTGCACATGCATAATCATAGGCAACAACGGGCAAACCACTTGCCATTGCCTCTAAAACCACATTACCAAATGTTTCAACCTGACTTGCAAAAACAAAGACATCAGCACTCGCGTACGCTTCAGAGAGGGCTTTACCGCTTAAACTCCCCATAAAAATGACCTGATCTGCACCTTTTTTATCTTTTAACCGCACCAAATCAGGTCCTTCACCAACAACAACAAATTTAACCTTTTTACTCTGTTTCTCTTTCATTAACGCATAAGCATCGATTAAAACATCAATTTCTTTTTCAGGAGATAAACGTCCAACATAGAGCATTACTGTTGTATCTTCCGTTACCCCCCATTTTTTTCGTAGCTCTTCTGAGCGATGTTCAGATGAAAATCTATAAACATCGACACCACGACCAACTACAACTAAAGGGCAATGAATACCAAATGCTCTTAAAGCATCATAAGTTCCCTGACTCGGGACACAAGTAAGCTGAGTATTGTTATGGAACCACCTCAAATAGCGTTGAACAGGTTTGACTAAAAACGCCAAATCAAAGAAACGACTAAAATCCTGAAATGGTGAATGAAATCCACTAGAAACTGGAATACGTTTTGATCTAGCTACCTGGAGTGCCGTAAGCCCTAATGGTCCCTCCGTCACGATATGAACAATATCAGGTGCAAACTCAGTAAATGCCTGTGATACTTTTAAGTATTGAGGCCAGCCAAACTGTAAAGTTGGGTATTTTGGAATTGACTGAGCATTAACAAGACACTCTTTATTGGGCTTAAATTCATTACAGATATGCTTTTGCTCTGGTCGAACAAGCAATATTTTATGCCCAAGTTTTTGTAATCCTTTACATAATTGTAAAAGTGATAAAGCGACACCATTAATCTCGGGTGGCCATGTTTCTGTGACAATCGCTATTTTTAACCTTGGACGGACTAAATCTTGTAAATCTTCTAAATTATTTTTTGCAAAGGCGTTATTTTGTTTTTGTTTAAAATAGAACTGAAAGCTTTCAGGAAACTCTATTTGTTTATAAAATAATGATTCAGTATATGAGCCAGCCATTCGATCACCCATTCATTGGCTTTAATCAAATGATAGGTGAAATTTCTTACATTTTTATGTTTATTAGATGACGTTTTTTTGACAAAAAAACTCTTAAAAAATCAATATATAAAAAAAGGAGAATGAAAAGGGCTAAGCTCATTCTCCAAACTGAGAAACTTTAAATTTTCGTTTAAAACATTAAATATATGGAAATTTTATCTCTATATATTCCTGATGGAACTCCTGTAAAGGGTTGGTCTAGCAACTGAACCGCAATTACATATTTATTTTTATGACCAGATTCATGTGAAAATGGAACACCCCAGATATTCTTTCCTGCACCCCAAATACTCATTTTTGTCTTTAAACGATAAAGCCCATTAGTGACATAACTAGTTCCATCCGTACCTGTCAGATTGTCACTTTTGAACAATATGTTATATGCACGATCACATGACACTTCAAATGACGTCGCAGCCTGACTATTATAATAACTCGCCAGTTGCATACTAGGCTCAGTGACATTACCTAAAGAACATTGAGAGCCATGTACCAACCCGCACAATGTGCTTCCAAAAACCAAAATACAAAATACTTTCATATAGTTACCCTCACTTCATCTACAAACCAGATCAATCACCTGATTATTGGTCTGTTGAGGTAATGTTTTAGATATATCCAACGTCGTTTCACATATCACTCCTCCTGTCGTTTTAACCTTTATCTGATATTTATCTGGTTTTAGCTTATATAAATATGTATATCCTTGGGCATCGACTGGAAAAATTTGATCATCGATACCTGCAACATATACTTCAGAGCCTTGAGCCAGAATCTTATTTTTTGTATCTAACAGCCTTACAACTATTTGTTGAGTTTTATAAATAGGGAAATTAAAAACATATCCTCGCTGATTCAAGCCAATCATTTTTTGACTGGAATAATCGAAGGTATCTTCCATTGGTAATTGGTCTTGATTAAATGAAATATCATAATTCACATATGGAATAATATTATGTACAAATAAATAACCATTCTTCTGAGTTGCACCAATTAATGATAATGACCGATAAACATCAATATCCTTATAATCACCTACTTTAACCAGAGCAAATGAGTTATCTACATATTTAGTTAATGCAACTTTATTTTTAAGCCAGACGAGTGCCCCACTATAAGTTGCCTGAGTATTACGATAGCGCTCTGATTGATCATGTAAAACACTCAAATCCCCTACCGAAGTTTTTAATAAACCATGAACATTATATGAATAGTCACTATGTGATCTATTAACGCCCAAAGAATAATCAAACCCTGTCTGTCTGGATGAATACTTTGAATACCTGATTCGAGACTGATCCTGATCAGTAGAATGATCAAGATATATATTTCTATGGTTATTCAAATAAAAACTTAATGACAGGTTAATTCCATTATTTTTATCTCCTGAAAGCTCCTTAAAATAAGAAACGGATAATGATGAAAATTTCCCTATAGATTTAGTAAAGCCGACATTCAAAACTTTATCATCATTAGCAGACCAGTCATTATTTTTATAATATTTTCGCTCAACATAATTCACATTAAAACTATTTAGAAAAGGCAAGTTAAACATGCTGAGATAAAATAAGTTATCAAACTTAGTATTGTTTTGCCAATCCAGATAGCCTAGTGATCTGAAATCATCACTTCTATAACGACTACTTACACCATATGAAAATCTACCAGAGTTCCGGCTTACTGACATACCGAGAGAATATCCATCATTTCCTTTATACCGACTTCCCGTCAATGACATATCCAGCAATGCATATTTATTTAATCCTTGTGTCCACAAAAAACTGAGGTTTTTTATTTCATCACTATAGGCAATATTAGTTCCGACTGTTGTATTTAAAGTCAACCCTCTTCGAAAATAAATATTTGAAAAAAACTCACGATAATCATTATTTTCCTCACTATAATTATATCGAATCTTTCCTAAGGAAAAATTATATTCATTTAAGCTTGGACGCAATAATTTATTATTGATATAAATAGGAAAGTTTTGCACAGTTCGATTTCCCATAATATCTTCTACAACAATTTGTGCGTCTCCTCCTTGCTGAATATTTGCACCTGTTTGAACAGTATAATGCCCTGGAGCTACATTTTGTTTATAGAGATTTACTCCATTGACATATAAATCCACGGTGGATGGTAATGCAGCACTTCCTTTTAAGGTTGGGATATTCCAGTATATAAAATCAGGTCTTTCTGTAAAGTTAGTACCAAAACTAATCCCGCCAAAGCGAAAAGAATCAATAAGTGAATTATAAACACTAGTATTATCACCTAAAGTTAACTTGGCATATTGTTTAGGAAAATCTACTTCAAAGCTTGAATTTATACGTGTAAATTTATTTCCCTGCTCATAATCATTATCATATTTCCGATATAAGAATGCATTTTCAAACAGCCAAAAGTCTTTAAAAATACCTGACTCAAGCAATATACTTGAGTCATAAGAAGCTCCATCATCTCCATAATATAGATCATAATTTAAAAATGCGCCTAGACTGGCCTTATTTGGCATAGGTAATCTGTTTGAATATTCATTCCCTTCAAAATATTCTGCGGGTATATTAATCTTCAAAGCCTGTAACCCTTCATCCTTTTCAGCATTTACAGGTGATTTATTCACCAAGCAATATTCCTGATTATCATTCTTCTTCTCGAACATCTGCTCCTTGATATTCAATTGTTTAAAAACATTACACTCGATAAAATATTGATGGTTATTTTCCTGCATTAAGGTTTCTATATTTTTGTCTTGCCCATTAATCCACACATTAACCAATACCAGATTATCATCGATATAAACTTTTTCAGCATAAATACAGACACAGTGTAATGCACTATATAAAATCAGTATTTCGCGTATTTTAAACATATTATTCCCCTTTTATTTCAACTTCGACAGGGGAGCTGTTCTTATCTGTTGTAACTTCTAGCTTATATTTTTGTAAATCAACTGAGCTTATATTTCCCATATTAAAGCTATAACCTTCACCACTAAACATATAGCGCATGTCAGATTTACTTACAACTTCTTCTTTTTTTTCATTCAACAAAGTTAACTTTGTGATTTGCACATGTGAGTTTGAATTATTTTTAATATTCAAAAATAATTCATTATTTTTATAATCAGGTTGAATATTTAGTTTCAATTCATCCTGTTTACCTACAAATAATGGCACAGAAACGTTAAATAAAAACTTAACAGCATTTTTATCAACAACAGGAGCAACTTCGGTAAAAAAAACTCGCCAAGCTTGCTCATTCTTGAGATTCATATTTGCGATTGGCTGGCTAAAGCCGATACGCACCACCTGTTTACTTTCTGGTTTAATGACAAAGTTTTTAGGATTAATCAAGATATTATTGTCTTTTTCAAATATATCTTCTCCCTTTTCATTGCGTGTCCATTTAACAGCTGAAACTTCAAAAATTTTGGAATCTGTAATCCCTGTACTTTCCAGAGTGATTGTTGCGCTACGCTGCCTGGTCTCTTCATTGATATAAAGCTGAATAGGTGTAAATTTTAGTCCCGCATTTGCACTGATACTACATAGCCCTATAACTAATATAAGAATTTTCTTGATCATGATATTGCCCTATCTTCATTAAACGGTTTTTATAATGTCTAAAGTTTGTTATTTCGATTTTTCAGTTAAGTAGAGCAGGACTACTGACATAATCCTGCTCTTATCCATGGTCGTTATTCTTGTGATTAGAAATCTACAGCAACCTGATATATACCAGTGTATGTACCATAACGCGTTGTTGTAGGATCAAAAGTACTATTTGCTTGTACTGTAAAAGTTCGGGCACTTGCACTAAATGGAAGAACTTCTCCAGTCATGTATGATGCTCCACCAGGTTTTTTCGTATCGACATTCACACCAACAGAATACAGACCATTATTCAATTGTGTTGGGGCTGTAATATTAAGCCTATAATCACTATTAGCAGCTACTGTAAAAGATCCTGATCCTGACCAAGAATTTCCTGAAGTATTTGCTAAAGTGATCGTATCGGTGATGATATCCAGATCACAATGTTTTGGAACATCCAGAGAAATATCTATCTTCCCATTACAAGTTGTTCCGCAACCACTATTGCCTGGATTGTGTCCACCATGGCCACCTCCACCACCTTTAGCTGCTAGATCTTCACCATCTGCAAATGCAGCTGCCGAACATAAACCAAATACAAGTGATGCTAATACTGTTTTAACTATTTTAGACATGGGATACCCCCTAATTACTTATTATGCCCTAGGTTTATTTATCACAACTTCCCTTTAAAATCATAAAGATAGTTTGATTATGAAAGTTGCATTTTTATCTTAGAACGATTTCATTCAGTTTTTCATTGCATGAAATTTCATGAAATTTTTAAAACAATAATGTGGTTATATTTAAGCTTATGAATATATTTATCTTATTTAAAATATTTAATATTTTTCTGGATTTCATGGCAATTTTAGCAAAACATTATGT
>NZ_OOGT01000034.1 GCF_900323515.1 Acinetobacter stercoris
TTATATGGTTAAATTTAATAAAAATAAAATATTCACAAGAATTAGTGATATTTTTTTACAACAAAACCACCATAATTTATTTGATAAATTATGTGATGAGGTGCTAATGAATATTCGGAAATTTTTACTTAGCTTTAATACGGTTAACGTCTATTTGTTGATCTCTATAGCATTTTTATTTTGTCTGATTGTCTATTTCTATGTGATTAATCCAGTAGCAGATTGAAGATTACATTTTGATTAATTCTATTATTATCTGGTTTTGAATTGAGTATTGTTTTTATAGAAACAGGTACTTATAAAAGAAGCCCTGTTATAGGGCTTCTTTTATTTTTGCTTTATTATCATCAAGCATCATTTTCATGACCTTGTACTTGTTTTAACAGGTGCTTTTCAAGGTAATGGATATCCATTGCTTGAGCACAGAAATTTTCATCTTGCAAAATAAGATCTTTATGCAGTGGAATATTGGTTTTTATTCCAGTCAGAATCATTTCATCCAATGCTTGCTTCATTCGTGCAATTGCAGTTTCTCGATCTTTACCATGTGCAATGAGTTTCGCAATCATTGAATCATAGTATGGTGGAATGCTGTAACCTTGATAGATATGTGAATCCAGGCGAATACCAGCACCACCTGGAGCATAAAAGCTCTCAATCTTACCTGGAGAAGGTAAGAAGGTAGACGGATCTTCAGCATTGATACGACATTCTATCGCATGTCCTTGAACTGTAATTTCGTCTTGTTGCAGATTTAGACCCAATCCGGCAGCGATACGCAATTGTTGTTCAATAATATCAATACCAGTAACCAATTCTGATACAGGATGTTCTACCTGAACACGAGTATTCATTTCAATAAAGAAGAATTCCCCATCTTCAAATAGAAACTCGAAAGTACCAGCACCTCGGTATTGCATAAGTTTACATGCATTAACACAAGCTTCTAAAATATCAGCACGTGCCTGCTCAGGTAAACCTGGTGCAGGTGCTTCTTCTAAAACTTTTTGGTGGCGGCGTTGTAAAGAACAGTCACGGTCAAATAAATGTACCGCATGTCCATTACCATCTCCTAAAACCTGTATTTCAACGTGACGTGGTTTTTGCAGAAAGCGTTCCATGTATACAGTGTCATCACCAAACCACATTTCAGCATCACGTTGTGCTGCCTGAACGGATTCAAGTAAAGTGTCAACACGTTCAACAATACGCATACCACGTCCACCACCACCAGCAGCAGCCTTCACAATAAGTGGAAAACCTATTTCCTTAGCTTCCGCTAAGGCATTATGTGGTGTAACTGCATGAGCTGAACCTGGAACTGTGGGTACACCTGCTTTACGCATTGCGGTGATGGCAGACACTTTATTGCCCATGAGACGAATATGCTCTGGACGTGGACCAATAAAGATAAAGCCTGAGCTTTCAACAATTTCTGCAAATTCGGCATTTTCAGATAGAAAACCATAACCTGGATGGATAGCATCTGCACCAGTAATTTCTGCAGCCGTAATAATTGCTGGAATATTGAGATAGCTTTCACTGCTCGCACCAGGTCCAATACATACGGCTTCATCAACAAAGTGTAGATGCATCAAATCCTTGTCAGCATCTGAATAAATACCAACAGTTTTGATTCCTAAAGTTTTGCAAGCACGAGTGATACGCAATGCGATTTCACCTCGGTTTGCGATTAAAACTTTTTGCAACATATCAACCCCCGGGATATTACGCGCGGTAGCGGAATAAAGGTTGACCGAATTGGATTACATCACCGTTTTTAACAAGGATTTCTTCAATCACACCACTTTGAGTTGCTTCAATAGGGTTCATGATTTTCATTGCTTCAATAATGCCAAGAGTTTCACCGGCTGAAACTGTTTGACCAACATTGATAAAAGGAGCTTCACCTGGACTTGGTGCTGCATAAAATACGCCAACCATTGGCGAAGTCTCGACTGCACCACGAGACGCAGGTTTCGCAGCAGGAGCAGGGGCTGCCGTAGTAGGAGCAGCAACAACACCAGCAGCAACCACAGGATTAGGACGTGTTAAAGCAATCGACTGATCTCCTTCTTTGACTTCAATTGCTTGCAAGTCAGATTCGATCATCAAATCGATGAGCTTTTTGATTTTACGAATATCCATAGGTTTTTAGTTCCTAATATTATGATTGAGTTGAAGATTGAATATGTTCGATTGCGTAATTTAGTGCATAAAGATAGCCCTTAGCACCTAAACCACAAACTACGCCAACGGCTTTATCCGACAAGTAAGAATGGTGTCTGAATGCTTCTCGTGCATGTACATTTGATAAATGTACTTCGATAAATGGAATTGCAACACCAAGTAAAGCATCTCTGACAGCAACGGACGTGTGTGTAAACGCAGCAGGATTGATAATGATGAATTTCACACCATCCTGTTGTGCCTGATGAATTCTGTCGACAATGGCACCTTCCCAGTTACTTTGGAAAGTATCCAATGGAATATAAGCTTGTTGGGCTTCAGCCAAGAGTTGTTGGTTAATGTCTTCTAGGGTGAGGTGACCATAGACCTCTGGTTCGCGCTTTCCTAGCAAGTTTAAGTTTGGTCCGTGAATGACCAAAATGGTCGAACTCATTGAGCTTGCTCCAATTTAAAAGTTGCAAAAATCTTTGCAAGATACGTGCAAAGTTTGCGTATTATGGCATATTTTTCTACAAGTATTTTATAGTTTGTTTTAATCGGTGCAGAAAGACATAACCGTCTGTGTGCTATATATTGTTAACTTTGTGCAAAATTGGCAATGTTAAAATATGACATTTTTTATAGTTGTTTGGTGTCTGCATATTTTAAACTGAATTGACTAAAACTTCTCATTGCTTTTGTGTAACAGCCATATGTGAATCATCTATGCAAAGAATCTCATTATAACGAGTTGTGTAACGAGGAGAGCGATATTGCTGTTTCATTTGCCAGTTTTTTTTGTTTGAATGATAACCAACCTGGATGCAATCGATACCGAAGCGCTTTTCTGCATCATTTAAGGTTTTCATTAGATTTGTACGTTGCTGAATGTGCTTTATAGGTTGCCATAAATCATCAATATGTTGTTGTTTTGGATGCAATGCAGAAAACATGATGGCTATCTTTACGTAATGCATATTTTTTTTAAATAAAACATCAATTTGATGCATTGCAATCCTGGTTAGGGTAAGCAGGTCATCTGTTGCATATTCAAGCCCGATTGCATGAGAAACACTCTTTTTATAAGGTGGTTGCCTTATTTTTTCATATAAAGAAACATGGACACATGCGCAAAGCTGTTGTTGTAAATGTAAGCGTTTATGTGCTCTATTTAAGTGAAATACCAAGGCCTGCTTTAAAATTTCCTTTTCACTTAAAGGAGAGGCAAAACTTCTGGATGAAAGGATTCTTTTAGAGGGAATCGATGGGTCATCTAATGCAATACAGGATTGACCTTTTAGTTCACGAATAGTGCGTCCAAGAAGAACAGAGAACTGCCTTGAAAGGTGGTGTTCATTGGCAAAAGTTAAGTCATAGCAATTTTCTATCGCATAAGGTTTTAACTGTTTGCTGATTTTACGACCAATCCCCCAGACCTCACTAACATGCGTGGAGAGTAATAAGTTTTCAAAAATACATAGATCCAGATTTGTCAGGTTACATACCTGATTAAAACCAGTATGTTTTTTTGCAAAATGATTGGCAAGTTTGGCTTGGGTTTTTGAAAAGCCGATCCCAATACAACAAGGTAAACCTAGATATTGATCAATTTTTTTAACCAGAATTCGACAATATTCCTCAATATCTAATGTATCTGTATAAGAGGTCAATCGTATAAAACATTCATCGATGGAGTATGGTTCAAGGTCATGCTCATTAAAGTGGCTTTTGAGCATATTAAAAAAACGGCGAGACATATCACCATAAAGCTCATAATTACTCGAATAGACTTGTACCCCAGCTTTTAAGGCATCTTGCTCTATTTCATACCAGGGAACTGCCATACTGATATTGAGTGCCTTAGCTTCATTACTTCTGGAGACAACACAGCCATCGTTGTTACTGAGTACAACAACAGGTTTCCCATTAAGTTTTGGGTTAAATACACGTTCACAGCTTACATAACAATTATTGATATCGATGAGTGCAAAAATCTCATGTTGGAAAAGCTGTTGCATGACTTATTTCAACTTCTTCAAAATACATGTCACAACTCCCCAGATAAAAAGTTGTTCTTCACTATGCAGAAATATATGTGGAAAATCAGGATTCTCAGCTTTTAACCAAATTTTATACGTACCATTTGACAGTTTTTCTCTCATGAGGCGTTTAACTGTAAATTCATTATTAATTAGAGCAAGTACAATATCGCCATGTTCAGCTTTTAAACTTCTATCAATTAGAATTCTATCACCAACCTCAATGCCTGCATTTTTCATGGATAATGAGTTGACACGTAACATAAAGGTTGCTTGAGGTTCTTTGACTAAAAAATCATTTAAATCAATTGCATCAACAGAATAGTCCATAGCAGGTGATGGAAAACCAGCGGCAACAGATTCGAGGGGAGCACTAATTTTTAGCTGGGTTTTAATTTGAATCGGCTTTAAATCTGGAAATGTTTCAAGATCACTGGCTGATTTAGGTTTCAAATATTGTTTAATCTCAATCACTTTTGATTCGGGTATACGCATAACTACTGTTTTCTCAGCATACTTTGCTTTACGTCCAGCATTATTTCGTTTTCCACCATGCATATTGACTGGTGTGCCTGATTTGTCCATGATTTTTAAATCTTGAATTTGTAACATATTCAAGATAACAAAAAACGTAANTATAATAAAGAATCTTTTGCTGAATTTATTGTGTCTGAAACATCATCCGAATAGAATAAATTTTGAAATTTATGAATTTGGTGGAATCGTCGAATATGCAAGAATTTATTGAAGAGCAAAAACTGCTTTGCGAAGAGTTTGATTCCGCTTATATCAAAGTGAATGATGATGATTTGATTGCGATTGCAGTCCATACTTTAAATAAAGAGCCAATCGTAGGAATTCGTAAAAAAACACCAGGTGATGAAAATGTAGAATGGTTTATTTATGGTGGGGAGCTAGAGGAAGGGAATGATTTTTTTGAAATTATTACCGTTAAAAAATTAGAAGAGATATTCCCTGATGCTATCCCTTATCTCGCTTTGGAAAGGGGATTTCGTTTTATGATTGATCAAGATGATTATGAAGACGTGTGGAAGGCTGAGTAGTCTTAATGAAAATGATAATTGTCAGGAAATGATATAAAAATGTCAGGAAATGACAAGTGACTATCTTTAATAATATTTATGTTAGGATGAGTCGCAAAAGATATTCCCTGATCTTTTGAGTGAGCTTTCTAATTCGTCACAAATTATGATTGATGACACGTCNCAAACCCGCTGTAACAGGCGGGTTTTTATTTGTGATTAAAAAAAGAGCACAAAAATATGGGATGAGGATTTATATGAAGCAAAATAAGGTTCGAGTAGAGCATAGAACTAAACTTTCAAATTTTAATAATTACACTTAAACTCATCGTATTAAAAATAATTGATGAGCATCAAATATGAAATGGGAAAATATTGGTGACCAACCATGTTCTATCGCACGGACATTATCGATTGTTGGTGATCGTTGGACCATGCTCATTTTACGAAATGCATTTATGGGAATGCGCCGTTTTGATGATTTTCAGGAAAATTTAGGAGTGACACGTCACGTTCTTTCTGATCGCTTAAAGCGTTTGGTCGAACACGAAATTTTAGTGAAAACACCTTATATGGATAGACAGGAACGTTTTGAATATCGGCTGACTGAAAAAGGTTTGGATTTTTATCCCGTGTTGATGTCTATGGTGGCATGGGCTGATAAATGGATGGATGCAGGCTTAGGAAAGCCAGTTGAATATGTTCATACTACATGTGGGCAAAAATTCACACCAGTCATGACCTGTTCAGAATGTGGGGAAAAGCTTAACCTCAAGCAGGTCAAAGTTCATTTTGGACCAGGTTTTTATGCATATCAGGCTAAACAGAAACAGGCATAATATAATAGAGAGCTGCTGAAATCTTGGAAATACAAGATATTGCCAATTCAACAGCCAGATATCACACCAATGTTTGTATAGTAATCAAATCTACTATAAACAGTTTGCGGGTTTAGGAATACCTGACAAACGACTTAAATGGCGTGCAACCAGACCTGTATTAAATTTTTCCTGCAATAATGCATTATTGATTTCTGGACCAATTGTTTTCGTGAGATATTTGATCAGTGGGCGGGTTGCAGGAGAGTGCCCGAATTGCTGATAGAATTGGCGGACTGCTTGTAAAACATCATAGTGCCAAGGGGTTAACTCAAGTTCTAAAGTATTTGCGAGTTCTTGAGCGATATCTTCATTCCAGATAGTGTAATCAATCAAATGACCATCTTGATCAAGTTCTAAATTCATAAAATAGCCTAAGCAAATGAACGATAATTTGTTTCTAATCTATTTTAGACTAACACAACGTGTAAATTGTAAAATCAGATCTGCAAATGCTGAATAATTGATAGTTTTAAAATGAGATGGAAGTTCTCCAACTAAAATTTCAGCATCATTTTCCAGTATATAGACTGTTTCAGGATGATCTAGAAAAGGGTGTTGTGAAAATAACACTGTGTCACCCATTAATAATACAGCGTCAGATGGCGCAAAAATTGACTCAAGTTTGTCTAGAGTTGCCTTGGTATGATTGTAATTTGATTGGATTAAGTAAAGCGTTTGATTTTGCATTTGTATGATTACCAATATAAAACTTGATCAAAAGATTGAATTAGCTCACGATTTAGCTCAATAAAATCAATTTCTTGTTGAGACTCTGTTACAAAACACGAATTTTTATTCTTATTTTCTACTAGAATCGGTGTGAGATCGTAAAATTCAAAGCTATCTACCATATTGGAGGCGATTTTAAAGGCATGTTTTAGCTGCTCAAAAGAGAGATCAGATTTAAGTAAGCTTAAGGCAGCATCTTGTAGTAACACTTTGACTTCACAGCCAAAACTTGCCAATACCATAGTTGCGGACAGGCTTTCATGAACTTGCAAACTATTGAGGTTTGACTGGGTTAAAATAACGAGTACAGTTTTCACACAATTTACCTTTGAAATGCAACAATCAATCAAAAAATAACGACTTAGAATTGAATGATACGGTCACAAGTTTGTACGGCATCGGCAAATTCGCCAAGACCAACCAGCTCAAACCCTTGAGCCAGATTATGGTTTGGAATTTGATGTCGTTTTGCATTCTCTTGATCGGTTATGCCACGTGCTAAAGCAGCACTTACGCATACGGGGAGTCGAATGGATAATTTTTGCCACTCTGTCGTTAAGTTTCGTTGATCATCGGGAACCCATTGTAAGTTATTGGCAACGCTTACAGCATCTTGATAGAAAAAAACGCGGAAATCTTGATTTTTGGCTTTTAAAGCCTGAGCAAGACCCAGAGCATGCCATGCATGTATAGCACTTGGTGCGGAGGTGATAAGCAATAAAGTACTCATGAGAATTTCACTTTTAGAATAAGCATGCAAATGCAATTGCATTATTCAGATGGGATAGAAAGGTAGCATTATACAATGATTTTAGTGACTGGTGGTTTAGGCTTTATAGGCTCGCATGTGGTGTTAAGCTTGCTGGCTCAGGGGCAAGAGGTCGTCATTGTTGATAATTTAGCCAATGCAAGTTTAGAAACATTAGAAAGACTAGAATATATTTCTGGCATGTATGTGCCTTTTGTCAAAATTGACGTACGAAATACACCCGCTTTAAATAAAGTTTTTGAACAATATTCAATCGACGCTGTAGTACATACAGCTGGATTTAAATCGTTAGAAGAATCTGTACTTAAACCGCTTGAATATTACAATGACAATGTTAGCTGTATTATGAGTTTACTTCGTGCCATGCAACGAACTGGGGTTCGAACTTTAGTACATCTTTCAAGTCTGACTGTATATGGAAAATCAACACTGGAATTGAATGAAGATGAGGCTTATGAGTTTGCCTATCCAAATCCATATATCAAATCGCAACAAATGGCAGAAGAGATTCTTCGGGATACCAGTAAAACAGATAATGAATGGCGTATTGCCATGCTTCGTGTAGGGAATGTCGTCGGTGCTTTTGAGCATGGAGTATTAGGAGAAGTTGTCACCCAGCTTCCAAAAAATATTGTTCCTTTGGCGATGCAGGTTGCTGCTATACAGCGTGATTGTATTGAATTGCAAAATCAGGCAAATACTCAGGATAAGACAGTAGAACGTAGTTTTGTGCATGTTCTGGATGTCTGTGAAGCGGTGCAAAATAGCTTATATTGGTTACAAAGCCAATTTAATGTTTGTGAAGCTTTTGATATCGCAGGAGAGGTGTATTCTATACGGGCACTACTTGAGCAGATTGAAGAAGTAACCAACAGTAAGATCAAGACTGTCGATGCGGCAGAGCAACGTCAGGAGTTGGATCAGGTTGGTTCAAACAGCACTAAAGCTCTCGAAATATTGAACTGGAAAGCAAAACGAACTTTAAAACAAATGATTGAGGATGAATGGCGGTTTTATCAAAACTTACTCAATAATCGATAATTTAATTTGATAATGATAATTATTTGCGTTAAGTTGTTATCAAAGTAAATCTTCGTACTTAAATGAATTGATTGAGTCCGCGATTTGCACGTTAAAGACAACAAGAGGTAAATATGCAAACACGTATAGAACACGACACTATGGGTGATGTTGAAGTTCCGGGCGATGCGATGTGGGGAGCACAAACCCAGCGCAGTGTTCAAAACTTTAAAATTGGAAATGAGCATATGCCTCGCCCAATGATTAGGGCAATGGGTCTGGTAAAAAAAGCAGCTGCGATAACAAATGCGGAGCTGAACCAGATCCCAACTGAATTATCAAAATATATTGTAGATGCTGCAGACGAAGTGATTTCCGGAAAGTGGGATTCGCAGTTCCCATTGGTGGTTTGGCAAACGGGTTCAGGTACGCAAAGCAACATGAACTGTAATGAGGTAATTGCCAATATTGCTAACCAGAAACTCGGTAATCCTTTAGGATCACAAAAACCAGTCCACCCAAATGATCATGTTAATCGTGCACAATCGACCAATGATTCATTTCCTACAGCTATTCACGTCGCGGCTGCATTGCAAATCAATGAGCTGCTCATTCCAGCTGTAAAACGTTTGAGAGATACCTTTAAGCGAAAATCGGAAGAGTTTCAGGATATTGTTAAAATTGGTCGTACACATTTACAGGATGCAACTCCATTGACACTTGGACAAGAGTTTAGTGGTTATGTGCAACAGTTAGATAATGGTGTACAACGTTTAGAGCAAGCACTGGTGTGGTTGTATCAGCTGCCATTGGGTGGCACAGCCGTTGGGACTGGCTTAAATGCGCATCCTGATTATGCTGAAAAGGCTGCTGACGAATTGGCGAAATTAACTGGGCTGGCATTTGTCACTAATCCAAATAAATTTGAAGCATTGGCAGGTCGTGACGCCGCAGTATTTGCTTCAGGGGCATTAAAAACTCTTGCAGCGAGTTTAAACAAAATTGCCAATGATGTGCGTTGGCTTGCGAGTGGGCCACGCTGTGGTTTAGGTGAATTATATATTCCTGAAAATGAACCAGGTTCAAGTATCATGCCTGGCAAGGTTAATCCGACGCAGTGTGAAGCAATGACGATGGTTGTGGCTCAGGTCATGGGAAATGATACAACCATTAATATTGCAGGCGCGTCAGGTAATTTCGAACTGAATGTATTCATGCCAGTGATAGCTTTTAATCTGATTCAATCGATTCAATTATTAGGTGATGCATGCAATAGCTTTGATGAGCACTGTGCTGTGGGAATAGAGCCAAATCGTGAGAAGATTGATTATTTTCTACATAATTCATTAATGTTGGTGACAGCGTTAAATCCTGTGATTGGTTATGAAAATGCAGCCAAAGTTGCTAAAACTGCATATAAGCAAGGTAAAACCTTGAAAGAAGTTGCTGTTGAGCTTGGGTTTGTGACTCCTGAACAATTCGATGAAGTGGTTAAACCTGAGAAAATGGTTTATCCAAATGTGAAATAATTCAGCATTTTGTTGAAAAGATTAGTCTAATACTTTGTATCTAGGGCGTATATCAGTAGAATACGCCCTAGATTTTTATTTACGGCGATGATGATGCTTGATATCTATTTAACAGATGAAAAAACTAAAGTTCAGTTTAAAGACTATCCAGGCGATCATCCTGTTAAATTTGTTTTGAATTTTAAAAAGATTTTTCCAAGCGTCATGGAGCTGTTACTTCCTGTTTTACCAGAAAATGAAAATCTGGAAGAGATGACTTGGGAATCAAATCGCCGTGATTTTGAGATATTTAAAAAATTACTTACAGGTTGGGGTGTGATTGAATTACGTTTGCATGCCATTAGCCAGTTTAAAGATAAGAATTATGCAGATCAGTTAGTGAAAAAAGCACAGGTTAAACGTAAGGAATATACAAAAACTCAAAAGCAGCTTGCAACGTTTGAGCTGGATTATTTGTTTATGCATGAAATTCATGCATTGATTGATGCTGAACTGGTTGAGCTAGGTGAAAAGTTTTATTTACCAACCTTACGTGATATCTGGAAAGATACAGTTTCTGCTAATGTATTAACTGCCAGGTTTAAATAGTTTTTATGGTAATGATTTGATTAAAAAAGGAGCTCTATCAGGCTCCTTTTTTCTTTAGAATACAGGTGGTGTATAGGTTAATGATCGTCCTAAAATCCAAAGCAAGAACATTACCAATGGTATATGGAAAATCAATTGAGTAACGGTAAATCCAATGACATCTTTGGCTTTTAATTTTAAAATTCCAAGCATTGGTAGCATAAAAAATGGATTAATCAAATTGGGTAAAGCTTCTGCGGCATTATAAATTTGTACGGACCAGCCGAGATGATATTTGAGATCATGAGCTGCCTGCATTACATAAGGGGCTTCAATGATCCACTTTCCACCGCCAGACGGGATAAAAAATCCTAATATGGCAGAATAAACACCCATCACAATAGCAAAAGTTTCTTTAGATGCAATAGAGACAAAAAACTCAGCAATATAATGGGAAAGGGAAAGATCTTGACTATTCATGGCATGTGTCATGATAAATGCGATACTGCCGTAAAGCGGAAATTGAATCAAGACACCAGATATTGCTGGTACGGCTTTAGATACGGCGTTTAAAAAATTTCTTGGTGTACCATGTAATGCCAGACCAAGCATAAGAAAAATAAAGTTGTAAGTATTTAAGCCTGAAATCGCAACGATAGGATTGCCTTTTCCAAACTCGTTAAACATCCAGATGATACCCAAAATTACTACTAAGATTGTGAGAATAGGGGAGTTTTCAAGCCAGTCACCTGGTCGCTTGGATTTGACTTGAGATTTTTCTGTTATTTGCTGGTCAAACTGGATATCAAACTCGTCTACGGTTTTTACTGCATTGCCTTTTGGTGCTGACCAGAATGCAATGGCAATTGAAGCAATAATTAATATTGCTGTCATGATCATGGATTGTGGCAGGAAAATGGTTTCAGTAAATGGAATAACACCTGTAAGCTGATAGATCGGTTCTGGCAGACTCGCTTTATTTGCCTGTAATTGTGCAGCAGATGAACTGATCCCGAGTGCCCATGTAGCCCCCATTCCAATAATGGCAGCAGCGGCGGCTGCACGGTAGTCCATATTCAATTCTTTACGTTTTGATAATGCAATGACCAGTAATGCAGTTAAAACTGTACTCATTGCCCAATTGATTAATGAAATAAATAGACTGACTGTTGCAACTAAAACGATCGCACCTGTACCAGAGGTGGGGATTCGTGCCAGTTTGTTTATCAGTATTTCAACAGGCCTGGATACTGAAACGACATAACCGACAACAATCAACATACACATTTGTAGGGTAAATGGAATCAGGCTCCAGAAACCATCACCGAATGCCAGTGCAACATCTTTTGCTGGCGCACCTATGGAAAAAGATGCGATAGAAACAATAACCACGCCCAAGAGCGCAAAGATATATGAATCAGGAAACCATTTTTCAGACCAGTCACTCACTCTGATGGCAAACTTCTGTAAAATATTTTCTGAGCTAGACATAAAAACTCCTGTATTTATTTTTGTCAGCATCCTGCTGCATCTTTAGAATAATTTATAGAATATTTACTTGAAATTTCCTATATGTGTCAATTCCTATCTTGAATGGTGTCATCAATCTATCAATTATGAACAAAATCTGAATCTGTCCATCATGACTTATATTCATTTGTCATTTTGCCAATAGGCTTGAGCAAAGCTTGAAGGATTATGGCGATTGAGTACCTTATTGATGTTTTTGCTTGCTAGCATTAATTCATCCAGATGTATTCCAGTTTCAAATCCCATATTTGAAAGTAGATAATACAAATCTTCTGTTGCTACATTTCCTGCTGCACCTTTGGCATAAGGACAACCACCTAGTCCAGAAATGGATGAATCAAATATACGGATTCCTTGTTCGAGAGACTGATAGATGTTGGCTATGGCCATGCCATAGGTATTGTGAAAATGTCCAGCGAGCAAATGGGAGCCGATTTCACTCAGGCAAATATCCCAGACTTTTTTGACCCGGTCTGGCGTAGCTGTGCCGATGGTTTCACCTAGTGATACTTCATAGCAACCCATTTCTAACAGTTTTTGAGTTACTTTTAAAACCTGTACAGGGGCAATCGCACCTTCATAAGGGCAATCGACCATACATGAAACATAACCGCGAACTTTTATCTCATCAGCTTTCGCTTGAGCTAAAACATCTGCAAACTTTTCAAAACTCTCATCAATCGTACAGTTTATATTTTTTTGAGTAAAGCTTTCCGAAGCTGCTGTAAATACAGCTATTTCTTTACAGCCTACGGCTTTAGCCTGTTCAAAACCTTTTAGATTTGGTATCAATAAGCTCAAGTTAATATGCTTATCTTTTGGCAAAGATAGAAATAAATCGGTACTGTTTGCCATTTGCGGAACCCATTTGGGAGACACACACGAACCTACTTCAATATTTTTCAACCCTGTCTGCATTAAATCCAGAATAAAACTTTTTCTTTGTTCAATACTTAACGGGGTTTTTTCATTTTGTAGCCCATCACGTGGACCAACTTCAACAATTTTTACAAACTCGCTCATGCTGCTCCCTCAGTTAATGGCTCAAACTCGACCAGTTCATCGCCAGCTTTAACTTGATCACCTGTCTGAAAAAATGCTGCTGAAATGATGCCATCACGAGGTGCGCGAATCGAATATTCTATTTTCATGGCTTCTAAGGTGATTAATACATCATCCTTTTTCACCTGATCATTTTTAGCCACTAAAACTTGTGTGATAACACCTGGCATCGGTGCTTTTAAGTTAGCATCTGAGTCCTGAGAGTCATCACTATCAAACTGGTTTTGGACATATTTAAAAATATGGCTTTGTGCATTTTGATAAACGGTGAATCCCTCAGCATTTTTGTTAAACACAATTTTTTGTTGGATACCATTTAAGTTGATCTGCAGAGTGTGTGTATCTAAAAGTAGTCCAGATATTGTATAACTTTGATTATTTAGTTTGGCAGTATAACCTTGATCATTTACTTCAAATTCGACTTGAATTGTTTGATCAAGATAGTCAAGTTTCACCAGATATGTGCTTTGAATATTGACGCGCCATAAACTTTGACTTTGCCAAATATTATTTGTAGTCGAAGTCTGTTTAAATCTGGAAAGTAATTCTATAAATGCTGAACTGACTATTAATTCTGGAGTGGCAGACTGAATATTTTTAAATAAAAAGTCTTCTTCTCGGGAAATCAGGTTAGTATCGAGTTTAGCTTTTTTAAATGAATCTGAGCGAATGATACGATCCAAAAAGGCAATATTGTTGCCCAGCCCGGCGACATGAAACTGTTGAAGGGCATGGTGCATTTGTATCAGGGCAGCATCACGGTTTTTGCCCCAGACAATCAGCTTGGCAATCATTGGGTCATAATAGGTCGTAATTTCATCACCCTCAACAATCCCACTATCTACCCGTACATACTGATTTTGTTCAGGATAATGTAAATAGCTAACTTTCCCGATGGCAGGTAAATAACCTTTTTCAGGTTCTTCAGCATAGACACGTGCTTCAAGTGCATGTCCTTTTATATTTAAGTTCTGTTGCTGTTTGGGTAATGTTTCACCATAGGCAACACGAAGTTGCCACTCTACCAGATCTTCACCTGTAATCATCTCTGTGACAGGGTGTTCAACTTGTAGCCGTGTATTCATTTCCATGAAATAAGCAGTACCATCTTGTTCAACGATAAACTCAACAGTCCCAGCTCCAACGTAGTTAACAGCTCGAGCCGCATCTACAGCAGCTTTACGGATTACTGCTAGCTTTTCATCCGGCATATTTGGCGCAGGGGCTTCTTCAAGTACTTTTTGGTGGCGGCGTTGTACAGAACAATCTCGTTCAAAAAGATGCACATAATTTCCATGTGTATCTCCAAAGATTTGAACTTCAATATGACGTGGATTGACTACATAGCGTTCAATGAGTACATCATCATTGCCAAAGCTTGATTTGGCTTCACGTTTACAAGAAGCTAGCGAGTTTAAAAAGTCGGCTGACCTTTCAACCAGACTCATGCCTTTACCACCGCCACCTGCAGAAGCTTTGATTAAGACTGGATAACCAATAGCATCTGCTTGCTGTTTTAAAAACTCAGCATCCTGATTATTCCCATGATAGCCAGGAGTTAATGGGACGCCTGCCTGTTCCATTAACTGTTTAGATGTTGCTTTCAAACCCATTTTTAAAATGGCATCGACAGGAGGACCAATAAAGGTAATACCATGCTTTTCACATGCCAAAGCAAATTGATCATTTTCTGATAAAAAACCATAGCCAGGATGGATTGCCTGTGCTCCTGTATCTAATGCAGCCTGTATGATTCGTTCAATCTGCAAATAACTTTGAGCAGCAGGTGAAGCACCAATATAAATGGCTTCATCAGCCTGTTTGACGTGTTGTGAGTTGTGGTCTGCATCAGAGTAAACCGCGACAGTTGCGATGCCTAATTTTTTTGCTGTACGGATAACACGACAGGCAATTTCACCACGGTTAGCAATTAGTATTTTGTCGAACATCTGCTTATCCTTATCATTCTTCTGATGTTGTTTTGACCCAGGTCGGGCGTTGTTTGTTTAAAAATGCATTGAGTCCATCTTTGGCTTCACTACTTTGGCGTAAATGGGCAATATGTCTTGCTGTCTTATCTAATAGGGCATTATTGACTGGTTGATTTGATACCATTGCAATCAATTGCTTAGAAGCCGTTTGTGCATTTGCTCCGCCTAATAGCAATGCCTCAACAATTTCCTGTATTTCCTGATCCAGATGTTCCGGTTCTGTAACTTCGTGCACCAGACCGATATCATGTGCATGTTTTGCCGAAATCCGTTCAGCCGTTAAAAAGTAACGTGAAGCCTGTCGTGCCCCAATTGCCCTGATGACATAGGGACTGATCGTGGAGGGTGCTAAACCTAAACGAACTTCTGATGTGGCAAATTGGGCTTCAGTGCTGGCAATGCAAATATCACATGCAGATGCTAAGCCCATACCACCACCAAGGGCTGCACCATGTACACGAGCAATAGCCGGTTGTTTTAACGTCGCAAGTGCATCAAGCATTTGTGCCAGTTTTAATGCATCTGCTTCGTTGTCAGTCAGTTCAGCTTCACCTTGTGCTTTCATCCAGTTTAAATCTGCACCAGCAGAGAAGCTTTTACCGCGTCCAGCTAAAATGACAACACGAATTTCATCAGATTGGTTTAAAGCATTAAAGCAAGAATGTAATTCCTGAATAACGTCTGGATTAAAGGCATTATGTACATCTGGCCGGTTCAGCCAAATGGTCAGGACTTGATCATTTCGTTCCAGTTGAAGATATTTAAATTCCATTTTTAAAGCTCCTTACATACGGAACACGCCAAATTTTGTTGGTTGGATTGGTGCATTCAATGTCGCAGCCAAACTTAAACCCAATACATGACGTGTTTGTGCTGGATCAATCACACCATCATCCCAAAGCCGTGCTGAAGCATAATACGGATGCCCCTGTTTTTCATATTGATTACGTATTGGTTGTTTGAACTCATCCTCTGCATCACTAGACCAGGCTTCACCTGTGGCTTCTATCTGGTCACGTTTTAAGGTGGACAATACACTTGCAGCCTGTTCACCGCCCATAACAGAAATACGTGAATTTGGCCAAGTCCATAGAAAGCGTGGAGAATAAGCACGCCCACACATACCATAGTTTCCTGCGCCAAATGAACCACCAATAATTAAAGTGAGTTTTGGAACATTGGCATTTGCTACGGCCATAACCAGTTTTGCACCGTGTTTGGCAATGCCTTCATTTTCATACTGGCGGCCTACCATAAAGCCAGTGATATTTTGTATAAACAGTAAAGGAATGTTGCGCTGTGTACATAGCTCTATGAAATGAGCGCCTTTTTGAGCTGATTCTGAGAATAAAATCCCATTATTGGCAATAATGCCTATAGGCATACCATAGAGTTCTGCAAAACCAGTCACTAATGTTGAACCAAAACGGGCTTTAAACTCATCAAAACGAGATGCATCGACTATACGTGCAATAACCTCACGGACATCAAATGGTTTGCGAGCATCATTTGGAATTACCCCGTACAGTTCTTTTTCATCAAATAGAGGAGGAATGATTTCATTTTTGTGGTTTTGTGGCTTTTTATTAAGATTGGCGACAATATTACGTGCAAGCTGAATCGCATGTTGATCATTTTCAGCGAGATAGTCAGCAACTCCAGACAGACGGGTATGTACGTCACCACCACCTAAATCTTCAGAACTTACAACTTCACCTGTAGCTGCTTTGACAAGTGGCGGGCCACCTAAAAAAATCGTGCCTTGATTCCGTACAATAATGGTTTCATCAGACATGGCAGGAACATAAGCCCCTCCAGCGGTACAGCTGCCCATGACTACAGCGATTTGTGCTATACCTTGACTGGACATGCGTGCCTGATTATAGAAAATTCGCCCAAAATGGTCACGATCTGGAAATACTTCATCTTGTAGTGGTAAAAAAGCACCACCAGAATCCACCAGATAGATACATGGTAAGTGATTTTGTTCAGCGATTTCCTGTGCCCGTAAGTGCTTTTTTACAGTCAGGGGATAATAGGTTCCACCTTTAACAGTGGCATCATTGGCAATGATCATGCAACTAATACCATGAACCTGACCAATACCTGCTACCATTCCTGCTGATGGTACATCATCTTCATATACCTGATAGGCTGCAAGCTGACCTATTTCCAGAAATGCTGTACCTGCATCAATCAGTTGATCGACTCGCTCACGGGGTAAAAGCTTACCGCGATCCAGATGTTTTTGACGTGCTTTTTCCCCACCACCAAGTGCAATTTTCTTTGTGATTTTTTTTAAATCATCCACCAATGTTTGCATGGCCATCTGGTTATTTTTAAATTCATCACTTCGGGTATTTATTTTGCTTTGTAGTTGGTTCATTCTGAATTCCTTTACATATTTGATGTTTAAGCCGTCTCATTGAAAAGTTCACGACCAATTAACATTCTGCGGATTTCAGAAGTACCAGCACCAATTTCATAGAGTTTTGCATCACGCCATAAACGCCCAGTGTTATATTCATTGATATATCCGTTACCGCCTAAAGTCTGGATTGCTTCTCCTGCCATCCATGTGGCTTTTTCAGCCGCATATAAAATGGCACTGGCGGCATCTTTACGCAGGCTACGGTCATGCTCAGTTTTGTCACAGGCAGCACCGATTGCATAAACCAATGCCTTACAAGCTAACCAGGTCGAATACATATCTGCAATTTTACCTTGGATCAGCTGAAACTCTCCCAATGCTTGTCCAAACTGCTTACGGTCATGGATATAAGGAATAACAACATCCAGACAGGCATCCATGATTCCAAGCGGGCCAGCAGAAAGCACTGCACGTTCATAGTCCAGTCCACTCATCAGGACTTTAGTACCATTACCTACGCCACCCAATACATTTTCTTTAGGGACTTTGACATTATCAAAGAACAGCGGGTAGGTATTGGAGCCACGCATACCGAGTTTGTCCAGATGCGAGCCATGGCTAAACCCAGGCATGTCCTTTTCAATTAAAAATGCGGTCATGCCTTTAGCACCAGCATTTAAATCTGTTTTGGCATAGACCACCAATACATCAGCATCACCGCCATTGGTAATCCACATTTTTGAGCCATTCAGGACAAAGTGATCATCGTGTTCATCGGCACGCAATTTCATGCTTACAACATCAGAACCTGCATTGGGTTCTGACATGGCAAGTGCACCAACATAGTCACCGGAAATTAGTTTAGGAAGATACTTCTGTTTCTGTGCTTCGTTACCATTACGTTTAATTTGATTGACACACAAGTTAGAATGAGCACCATAAGACAACCCGATCGAAGCTGATGCGCGTGATATTTCCTGCATCACCAGAATATGTGCAAGATAGCCTAGATTACTACCACCATATTCTTCACTTACAGTTAAACCGAGGAGACCCATATCACCCATTTTTTTCCAGAGATGATGCGGAAATAAGTTATCCTGATCCACTTTTTGGGCAATAGGAGCAATTTCTTTTGCGCAGAACGCGGCAACGGAGTCACGTAGTGCGAGTAGTGTTTCATCTAAACCAAAATCGATGCTGCGTAGATTCATTGTGTTATATCCTTAAGGTTATATTTGTTATTTCCATAAGCATGTCTGCTGTACTTAAAATCTAACATACAACTATTTTTTAAAAAAGTGAATACATATTCAGAAAATGATTTACAATTCATTTTAAATGTATGAGAATAATTTTATGAGTTATAAACGATCAACATTAATGCAGGAGCGGATGGAGCAAAATCGCAAGATTATTTTGCAATCTGCTCGTGAGCTTATTGCCCAAGGGGGCTTTAAGGATGCGCAAATTCAGGCGATTGCTGAACGTGCTGGTGTTTCCAGTGGTTTGGTTTATCGTTATTTTGAAAACAAAAGCCAGGTGTTAATTGAAGTATTATCTGATGCGATAACACATGAAGTCAGCATCTTAAATAATATTGCTAAAGGTGAAATAAGCCCTTTGGAAAAATTACGCAAGGCGGTTGCAACATTTATAAAACGCGCCATGAATAGTCCGCAGTTGGCGTATTCACTGATGTTTGAGCCAGTTGATCCTGAACTTGAACATGAGCGTTTTAGAAGTAAACAGCGTATCAAACAAAGCATTATTGATATTTTAGCTCAAGGTGAAGAAACGGGTGATTTTGTATTTGAAGATTTAAATACTGCTGCGTTATGTGTTGTTGCGACCATGACTTATGCTGTAGTTGAACCTTTGAATCCTTCACAAACTGTTACACCTGATCAGGGTTACATGGACGACTTTGTAAAGCAGATTACAGAATTTTGTGTCAAAGCTTTACTTGCACCGCAGGGAGACAAATAAGCAATTATTTTGCACTGCTTTTAGCTTTATAAAGTCGTTACAAGGAATACAACAAAAAGATCAAGACTGAATTACAAAGAATCAAGGAGTATGATTCAAATGACAAACGCAGGGTTAAGTTATGCCAACGGTACAAGTGATCATCCTTTACTAGGGATGACCATTTCTGAAAGTTTTGATCAGGCATGTGATCAATATGCTGATCATGAAGCAGTCGTCAGTTGTCATCAAAATATACGCTTGACGTATAAAGAACTACAGGCAAAAGTGAATGCCTTTGCCTGTAGCTTGCTGAAATTAGGTCTAAAAAAGGGTGATCGGCTTGGAATATGGTCGCCTAACTGTGTAGAGTGGACGATTACCCAATTTGCAGCCTGTAAGGCAGGAATTATTCTGGTTAATTTGAATACGGCTTATAAGTCAAATGAGCTCGAATATGTTTTAAATAAAGTGTCCTGTGTTGCTCTGGTTATCGCTCCGACTTTTAAAACTTCGGATTATCAGGAAATCATTACAAAAATAGCCCCTGAAATACTTGAAGCTGAAAACAAAATTTTAAACTCTGTCAGATTGCCACATCTAAAACATGTGATCAAAATTGAAGACCAACAACATACAGGTATTCACCGTTTTCATGATTTATTGACAGAACCAACGGATCAACAATTGTTTGATTTACAGGAATTGGCAGATCAGCTTCAGTTTGATGAGACCATCAATATCCAGTTCACTTCTGGAACGACTGGAAATCCGAAAGGGACGATGTTAACTCATCATAATATTCTGAATAATGGTTATTTTGTTGGTGAAACCATCAAGCTGACACCCCAGGATCGGGTTTGTATCTCCGTTCCGCTATTTCACTGTTTTGGTATGGTGATGGGTAATTTAGCTTGTATAACACATGGTTCAACCATGGTTTATCCCGCTGGAGTCTTTAACCCGCTGGAATCGCTGAAAGCCATGCAGAATGAAAAATGTACTGCATCTTATGGCGTGCCGACCATGTTTATTGCTATTTTGGAACATGAGCAGTTTGATGAGTTTGATTTATCTTCATTGCGAACAGGTATTATGGCAGGAAGCCCATGTCCAAGAGAAATCATGCAACGGGTGATTGATCGGATGCATATGACAGAAATTACCATTTGTTATGGTATGACTGAAACATCTCCCGTGAGTGCACAAAGTTCGACAACTGACTCGCTTGAAAAGCGAGTGGCAACCGTTGGTCGTATTCATCCGCATATTGAAATAAAAATTGTCGATGAACAGGGCAATATTGTTCCAAGAGGGAAACTGGGGGAACTTTGTGTACGAGGCTACTCAGTGATGATGGGATATTGGGGAGAACCTGAAAAAACAGCAGAAGTTATTGATGAAGCTGGCTGGATGCATACAGGTGATATTGCTGAAATGGATCAGGAAGATTTCTTTAAAATTAAAGGTCGTATAAAAGATGTAGTAATCCGTGGTGGGGAAAATCTGTTTCCTAAAGAGATTGAAGACTTTTTGTATACTCACCCAGATGTCTCGGACGTTCAGGTCATTGGTTTGCCTGATGCCAAATATGGTGAGGAGCTGTGTGCATGTATTATATTGCATGAACACCATCAGACAAATGAAGAGATCATTCGTCAATACTGTAAAGAGCATATTTCACATAATAAAGTTCCACGTTATGTACGATTTTTTAGCGAATTTCCTTTGACAGCTTCCGGCAAGGCGCAAAAATTTAAGTTACAGGAGTTTATGCGTAAGGAGTTAAATCTTAATGATATATTCCAATAAGAGAATGTTATTTAACGCTTTGAATACCTAATAAAGTCTTTTTATGGGTATTTAGGGAAGTAATTGAGGTTAAAACAAGATTATTGCTTTTCACAACCTGGCAGGATAGTGGTTGTCCTTGCCAGGTTAAGATTCAACATTAGATGAATACAGATGTGATGCTGGATAATATAAATAATGTATGTAATAATTTGTTTTATAAAATTATTTTAATTTATCAAAAAATCCTGAACATGATTAGAGCATAGAAATGGCAAAAGATTTTACCAGTCCAAAAGTGGTAGATAGTTATGATGATCATATTCGTAAATTGATTCCGGGTTACGATCTGGTGCACATGCAGGTTCAGGCTATTTTAACAAGCTATCTAAATCAACATGCACGGATACTGGTTGTCGGCTGTGGTACAGGATATGAGCTTCAATATCTGGCTGAATGTTTTCCTGAATGGACATTTACAGCGATTGATCCATCAGTGACCATGCTCGAAAAGGCCAAAGCACATTTGAGCAGGTCAGCTCAATTTAAAAATATCCAGTTTATTTTAGGTGATACCTCGATTTTAAAGACATTGGAGACAACTTTTGATGCGGCATTGTCTATCTTGGTCGCTCATTTCGTACCTGTCGAAGCTAAACTAAATTTTTTTAAAGACATTTATGATCAATTGAATGATAGTGGAATTTGCCTTAGCTTTGATTTAATGAAAATAGAAAGTAGATATGAATTAGATATCTTGCAAAATTTAGCTGAACAAACAGGACTGAACTCAAGCCAAAGCCAGAATATGGTAGATCGGTTAATGCAGGATTTTTATCTGATCCCGGCAGATGAAATGAAAAAAATATATTCAGATGCAGGGTTTGCTCGTATCAAAAGCTTTGCACAAGTGTTGAACTATTATGGATTTATTGGTTTAAAAAAGAATGAGTAAGCTGTAAAAAGCTAACTCATTCGTATACAAGTTATAATGCTTCACTATATAAATGAGCAAAAGCTGCAAGTAACCGATAAGCATCATCCGCTTTTGAAACATTGATAATGTCATCTTGTACACTAACCAGATCTTCAGATATCAAGTATGCAAGAATTTTTTCATATTCCTGAGATATTTCTTCGAGACTCCATTTTAAGAAAAAGGCATTTTTAATGTCTGGGTACAAGACATTCATTTGTTCAAATAAATCTGCTTTTTCAATTGAATCTTCACTTTTAAATAGCTCTGCCATACAAGCCGTTAAAATGAATGTATGTAAAATATTATTACTAAAATATTTCAGTAAAGCTTCCTGTTTATCACAAACTTTTATCCAGCGTTCACCATCATGTTCAACATATTCAACCTGTTTAAGTTTTATACCATATTGAATAATTTCATGATTTGAAAGCTTGGTGATTTGCATTCGGTCATCATAACGATGATGGGTCAAAAGATTTTTAAACTGTTGTAAACGCTGAATAACGACACGTTCTTCCAGTGAGCTGGTTGGTGCATTTAATAAAACCAAAGCGAGTAAACTGACAGGATTGATGACAACGGCTCTGTTGATGTTTTCCAAAATATCATTTGCAACATCATTCACAGTATTTTTGACGGAATCTGGTAAATGTTCTGTCAAAGCCAGTTGTTTCGGAGCTTGATTCTGTTTTAGTAGAGGATCTAAAAAAACAGGTTCGCCAAAGTTAACATGTACAACACCAAATACTTTTTCGATTTTTTTGATTGATTTTATAATACCAAATAAAGATTCAGCTTGTTTTTTTTCACCACCTAATTCTTTGATATATGAAGAACCTTCAAGTAACTTTTCATATCCAAAATAGGTTGGGATGAACACAATAGGTTTAGTCGAACCACGTAAATGACTCTGAATCGTCATTGATAACATGCCTTTTTTTGCAGGAAGCAAACGTCCAGTACGAGAACGGCCACCTTCAATAAAGTATTCAAGTGGCGTATTTCTTGAAAGTAAACTGTGCAAGTATTCCTTGAAAACGGCAGTATAAAGTGCATTACCATTAAAACTTCTTCGAATAAAGTATGCACCTGCACCACGTGCAATCTGTCCGAAAACAGGGAGGTTTAAATTAATCCCGGCCGCAATATGCGGAACCATCAAACCACGTTTAAAAATTACATAAGATAAAAGTAAATAGTCAATATGACTTCGGTGGCACGGGGTATAGACGATTTCATAATCTTTCGCAAGTTCACGAACCATATCAAAATTGTGGACTTCAACGCCGTCATAGAGCTGAGTCCATAGCTTGGTTAGGGCAATATCAGCAAAACGAATTGTAGAATATGAAAAATCAGATGCAATTTCATCTAAATAGTTCCGTGCACGAATTTCTGACTCAAGCAAACTTACTTTTTTATTGATACTTTCTGCCCGAATAGCATCACGGATAGCATCAGCAGTCATTAACTGGTCTATAACAGTACGGCGATCAGAAAGGTCAGGACCTAAAATTGCTTCTTTGTATTGGTCAAATTGATGATTAAGTTCACGCAATACAAAGTGTGCAGGAGAGAAGTTTGGTTCTCGTTCTGTAGCTGCCCGGATCAGATCTTGTAATGATATGGCTTGATGGAACTCTATGTAGTTATCACGTCCATACAGTGTAATATTAAACGCCTGTTTTATCTTTGTTGGTGTTGACCAGGCATCAGTCATTAAAGCCTTATACCAGTTATCTTCATATTCTGGTGCGCGTCCCCAGAGTATAGTGACTGGAATCAATAAAACATCTTCATAAGGATGTTTGATCAAATATTCTATTAAACGGACTAGTTTATCTGGATAGCGTGTATGGTCTAGGTTTTTACCGCTTTTATGTAAAGATAAAAAACTATCAGCTTCATTTAACTCGTTAAGTTTTAGAGGCGCATAAGCAGGACTTAACTGTAGTTTTTCCGTTTCATTATCAATTAAGACTTTATTCGAAGTTGAATCTTCCTGAATAACATAGCAAATAGGGGAGGTATTATTTAGGTTTTTTGTTACTTGTTCTAAATTATGGGTATCTCCTAGCACCTGAGGTGTGACGATTTTATCCAGAATTTTTTTGGTAAATTGTCTATATAACTTTTGATAAGCATTCGCCATGATGATCCTAATCTCTGTGCTATCCAGTTATTATCCCTGAAATCGTATACAAATATGCAAGAAAATTTGATGACAATTCAGACAGATAAATTAAGAAATATATTAATTTTTTGATTTATAAAGATAAATATATTTTTTGTTAAGTCTAATTCAAGCGTTTTTAAGTTAATATTTGATTTTTCATTGAAATTTAAAGATTCAATTTTTGATATTTTATGTCAAACTAAAAAATTGGTCTGGATAAAAGCAAATCATGTATTTGTTTGTCTGTCTAATAGCTGAAGCTGATATAGTTAGTAGGGATTTAAGGTCACCGATGCTTCTAAATTAGTAACTTTTAACTAATGGTCATCACCGCAGCAATAAAAAGTTTGTTTATTAGATGAAATTAAAGGATAGATTTAAATGGGTATGACTGTTGTTATAGGCTGGAATCAATCCCAACCCATTGATAAACAATGGACTGAAGTTGAGTATAATTCTCACGCGATTTCACTTATACTTTGGTTAATTTCCAATGCATTAGAAAAAAAATATCCCAATATCTACTGGGATATTACGGAGAGAATATCTATTCACCTTATAAAATTTGATGAGCTAAATCAGCATGACTTTATGACAGCTGTTATGGCTATTCGCAATTTAATTGAAAAGGAAGGTAATTCAATTAAAGAAAATGCTGAATATTGGAATAGTGATATAGAACCTTTAATTATTATTGATGATCGTTACGATCCTAATTTCAAATTAGACGAGTAGATCTTAATACAATTAAATTTGAAGAGAAACTATCGTTAAGATAGTTTCTCTTTTTTATTTTTTCTAAATAATCATTTATGTCCCATCTTATTAATCACTCTAATCGGTACAGTATAACTTTGACCTGAAGTACTCGGTCTTGGTTCTAAAAACTGCTCGATTGGTCTATAAGTTATCGGGTTTGCCCGCCATAACTCTACACCATTAACCAGCTCTGTAACAGGTTTTTGGGTTTCCAGATCTGTGATCCAGAACACACATCCTTGTTGTTTATTTGGGTTTAGCTCATAACCGACTTGATATTTCTTGTTCGGTTCAATATTTACTTTGACTAAGTTGGTGTAATTAAAAGCACCACGCCCACACCAGATTTGTAGGTCATGTTCACCCGCTTGAAGAACTAAAGGTTCTCTCAACTTATGATAACCATCAAAGACTTTCTTTTTATCTATAGCAAAGACAAAGGCGATAGTATCCGCCACATATTTTCGATCATATATATTACCTATGATCGTTGCTGTTTGAGAGGAGGTAGCTGGTGGGGCGTAGTATTCAATGGGTATCGTATTCTTAGGTGTACTCATACAACCAGTGAAGAAGATCGAGAATATTGTAATGCAAATCGTTTTTCTAAAGTTAAGCAAGGTATTCACCGTTATTTATTGATTATTACAGGTAGATAAGATTGTTGAGGCTGACTGGATACAGCATTTGAGTATTGCTTAGGAGTAACAATTTCGTGAGTAACTAGGTTTTCTATCCAAAACTCCAAGCCATTTTTTAAGCTGTCCTTTTCTGCTTGATTGTTTTGGATTTGATAGTGCTGCCCAGCCTGCGCATTAAAGGTAATTTCGCCCGAAGAAAATAATTGTTGAGCATCTGAAATATAGCGAATTGTTGTTTCACCTATGGGTATCTGGTAAATTTTTTTCCAGTTTTTATATTGATCTAGTGTCGCCTTGCTATTTATCGATGTGATGTAGATATGGGCTTTAACAAATTTTAATGAAGTAGCTGTTTTCTGAACTCCTTGTATGGTCGAGATTTCAGCTTGATCTGGATTTGAAGGTGGTTGGTAGAGTAGCTCTGGAGGGATGTTCGCCTGAGCAAATGTTCCTGAGAATAAACAAGTCATCAAAAAAGCAGTTTTATTTATATTCATAAATTTTACTAATGTTTATGTTCATATTTATTTAAATATTATATC
>NZ_OOGT01000123.1 GCF_900323515.1 Acinetobacter stercoris
TGTATATGGTTAATTTTATTCAACTAAAATGTTAAATACATTGCGAGTTGAAATAATAACTATAACTTTTATTTGTAACCTATTTTAAAACTTTTCCACAAATTTTTAGTGGAATTTCTGCTATTCTAACAACATAAATCTTTATGTTTATTGGGAATAATATTTTGATTTAAATACGGGGCTAATCATTTGTCCTTCTACAAAATTTCAATGAATAGCCATACTTTTATCTTACGATCGGTTTAACTTCGGCAGATTGATTTTGTATACGTATTTATATTGTTAACAGTTAATATTACCTCCTCTAATGAAATAGTTACGACCAAAATATGAATAGACTGGAATGCAAAGATGATATTACAGTGGTTTGAAAAACTGGTTAATCCTTATCCATCTAAAGGCTTAACTGAACCATTGCCAAAGACTTTTTTTGCATTTGTTTGGCAAGCTGCGAGCGGTGTAAAGAGATATTTACTTATTCTAATTTTGTTTACAGCTGCTACAGCAAGCTTTGAAGCAATATTCTTTTCTCAAATTGGTCACTTGGTAGATTGGATGACTCAATCTACACCGAATAATTTTGTTCAGAATCATTCTTCAAATCTAAAATTTCTAGCATTTTTATTATTAGCCAACATTTTTTTTGCAAGTGCGCAGTCTATAGTTCGCCATCAAATTCTATATAGTAGTTTCCCGATGAGACTGCGTTGGCGTTTTCATAATTTGTTACTTCAGCAGAGTCTTGATTTTTTCCATAATGATTTCGCTGGTCGTTTGTCTTCAAAAGTCATGCAAACGGCTTTAGCTGTCAGAGAGTTCTGGATAATTTTGGGTGATATGGTGACCTATGTCATCATTTATTTTATTACTATCAGTGTCGTGCTCGGTGGAATCTCCCCTATTTTACTTATACCTTTATTATTATGGTTAATATTATTCGTTTCTGCTGCGAGTTATTTTATCCCCCGGTTAGGGAAGATTTCTAAAGAACAAGCAGATGCCCGTGCAGTGATGACAGGTCGTGTAACTGACGCTTATACCAATATCCAAACAGTAAAACTTTTTGCACATGCAGGACGTGAAAGTCGATATGCCAAAGCTTCCATGCAAGAGTTTATGCGTACAGTCTTTATGCAAATGCGTTTGGGCGCACAGTATGAGATCTGTATCAATTTACTTACAGCAGTTTTATTTTTTGGTGTATTGGGTACTGCTGTATGGTTATGGATGCAAGGTCAAGCAGCCATAGGTGTTGTAGCTGCAACAACAGCCATGATATTAAAGCTCAACAGTATGGCTGAGTTTATGATGTGGCAAACTTCTGCACTGTTTGAAAATGTAGGGACTATTCAGGATGGTATGACAACTTTGGGTAGACCAATCAATATCCAAGATAAAACAGATGCAAAACCCTTGATTGTTGAACATGGCAATATTAAGTTTGAAAATATAAGTTTTGCTTATAATCAAAAAAATGTGATTGACCATTTCAGTCTAGATATTAAATCTGGTGAAAAAATTGGTATCGTAGGACGTTCAGGTGCTGGTAAATCTACACTGATCCAACTGTTATTGCATTTTTATCGTATTAACCAAGGTCGTATTACAATTGACGGTCAAAATATTGAAGATGTAACTCAGGATAGTTTGCGAAAAAATATTGCTTTAGTTACTCAAGATACATCTCTTTTGCATCGTACCGTTGCAGAGAACATAAAGTATGGTCGCCCTGATGCGACTGATGAAGAAATGTTTGATGCTGTCAGAAAAGCAAAAGCTGATGAATTTATCCCTCAACTCAGTGATTTACGAGGTCGTAAGGGATATGATGCTTATGTAGGTGAACGTGGGGTCAAGCTGTCTGGTGGACAACGTCAGCGTATTGCGATTGCAAGGGTTTTTCTCAAAGATGCGCCTATCCTGATTTTGGATGAAGCAACTAGTGCACTGGATTCTGAGGTTGAAGCTGCAATTCAGTCCAGTCTGGATGACTTGATGGCTGGTAAAACTGTTATAGCCATTGCTCATCGCTTATCCACCATTGCTCAAATGGATCGTTTAATCGTATTGGATCAAGGTCACATTGCAGAGCAAGGCACGCATGAGGAACTTATTGCCCAAAATGGTATTTATGCGCAATTATGGCAAAGACAAACTGGTGGTTTTTTGGTAGAACAACACAGTAATAAAGATAAGGAACAAGCATAACATGTTGTATTTGGAAGATATTAAAGTTGGCGATCATTTTAAAAGCCGGGAATATGAAATGACGCTGGAGGAAATTAAACAATTTGGACAAATGTATGATCCCCAAGTTTTTCATACAGATGAAGTAAAAGCCAAGGATCATCCAGTCTTTGAGGGAATCGCAGCAAGCGGATGGCATACTGGTGCTGTCACCATGCGTCTCTGGACAGAATGCTTTCCTGTAGCCTATGGCTTGATTGGTTCTGAATCAAGTCTTCGTTGGCCACGCCCAACCCGACCTGGTGATAAAATACACGTTGATGTGGAAGTTGTTGCAATTACACCATCAAAAACTAAAAATGATCGCGCTATTGTGACTTATGTCACGCAAGCAAAAAACCAATATGATGATGTTCTACTCATTTCAACTACAAAAATCATCGTTTTTAAAAGAGAATTTAATCCATCTGTATCTTAGTGTTTTGTCGAACAATTTAAGTGAATCAAATTTTAATTTATGCCAATATGTGAATGTAACTCGAAAAATAATATGTTGAGAGCAATGGAAAGCAAATGAAAACAGTCTCAGCTCGTCAAGATCAGGGAATTCCTGGTGTTTATGGACTTTTATTATTAGATGTTGTATCACGATGGGGATATAGTGCTGAAACCTTATTCGCCCCTTTTCACTTTACAAGTGAAGAGCTAGCTGAACCTGATTGCCGTATTCCTGTTAATGTTGCTAATGAGCTTGTAAAACACGCTTTAAAAATCACAGGTGAAAGTACACTGGGTTTTCATTTGGGTAACCAGATGCGTATTTCTATCCATGGTTTTATTGGCTATGCCATTATGACAGCACAAGATATTACTGATGCACTGGTACTGGCAAATCGATTTATCCAGCTCAGGATGCCTTTTCTCCAGCTTTACTTTTCTACCTTTGGTGAAAAAGCAACTTTACAGTTGCAATGTGATATAGATATGGAACCTTTGCGCACTGAAATCGTAACAGGCCTGACTTTTGGTATCATGACAATGGCTAAAGCCCTGACAGGAATAAATTCTCTGGAAGGTGATATTGATTTTGATTTCCCAAAACCTGAAGGATTTGATAAATATATTAAACTTAGCCCTACTCATCAATTTAGATTTGATCAACCACATTTACTGGCCAGTTTCGACAAGAAATATTTAGGTCTTAAGATGGTCAACGCAGATCCGATCTCTAGCCAGATCGCCATTAATCAATGTGAAGCAGAGTTATCGGCTCTTGGGGAAAGACGACGCCTGGCAATGCGTGTGCGTGACATATTGACCCACTCTGAACAGCACTATTTAAGTATCGAAAATGTCGCTGATCGCTTGCATATGTCAGACCGTACATTAAAAAGACAGTTGGCTGCCGAAGGAACCTCATTTTCAACTTTAGTTGATGAAGTCCGTTATCGTCATGCAACATCCCTTCTATCACGTACAGATTATTCATTAGAGCAAATTGCTGATGAGCTTGGTTATAGTGATGTAGCCAATTTTAGCCGAGCATTTAAGCGTTGGAGCGGACGTAGTCCAAGTAGCTGGCGTAAAGATCCTTATTTATAAAAAACTTTTGATATACTTAACCAAATTGTTACACTGCTTAAAAATAGAGATTAAGGAGACATCATGAATCATCCTTCAGACTTGAAGTATGCAAAAACACATGAATGGGTGAAAGTTGAAGGTGATCTTGTGGTTACTGGAATTTCAGACCATGCACAAGATGCATTAGGTGATCTGGTTTATGTTGAATCACCAACTGTTGGAACTGAAATTACGGCAGGGCAACCAGTTGGTGTCGTTGAATCTGTAAAAACTGCTTCTGATATTCATGCACCTGTTTCTGGAATTGTTGTTGAAGCCAATAATGATTTGAGTGATGATCCTGATTTTGTAAATGAAGATCCATACGGTAAAGGCTGGATCTATAAAATCAAACCTCATAATATTGCAGATATTGAAAACTTGCTTAGCAATACTGAATATGAATCTGGTCTATAAATTATATTATTTCACAAAAAATCAGCAGCCATGCTGATTTTTTTATGTTTGAAAATCTAGACGAAAGGAAGTCATACCCAGTGAACCACCAACGAGACGGTCATTAAAGATTGTTAGCTGATCCTGTGGTTCCTGAATGCCAAGTACATATAACATTGGATAATAATGATCTGGAGTAGGTATTGCATTTTCGAAAGCTGTGCCCTGATTTTGCCAATCCAGTAATACACGGTGTTTTTTTTCTACTAGTGCCACTTTCATTTTTTCATTGGCTTCAATCGCCCAATCATATCCATATTCGTTCAAATGTCTTTTTTCCCAAGCGATTAAATGTAAATTATGAATCATATTACCGCTTGCCATAATTAATACCCCCTGTCGCCTTAATTTTCTCAATTCTTGCCCAAGTTGATAATGAAAAAGTGCAGTCTGTCCATAATCCAGGCTCAATTGAACCACTGGTATATCTGCCTCCGGATACATATGATGCAGTATACTCCATGTACCATGATCAAGCCCCCAGGAGAAATCTGCCTGAACTTTCGTTATTCGGATACTTGAAATCACCTCTTTTGCTAGTTTTTTTGAACCTTCTGCCGGATATTGTAGATCAAATAATGCTTGTGGAAATCCTCCAAAATCATGAATTGTTCTGGGTTTCTGCATTGCGGTGACAGCTGTTCCTTTTTGGGTGATCCAATGTGCTGAAATACACAAAATTGCTTTGGGTTTTACTAAGCTTTTCCCTAATTTTTTCCATGATATTGAGAATTCATTTTCAATTATTGCATTCATTGGTGAACCATGACCAAGAAATAACACAGGCATGGGTAATGTTGAACTTTGACTTAATTGATCATTATCCCTTTGTTCTAAATCAAAATTATCCATTGTTATAGCTCTTTATTATTTAAGTTCATATTATCATGATATTTCATATGATTTAGAACAATGTTTTATTATCATAATGTTAAATTTTTATGCTGTAAAAATAAAAAATGCGGTTTTTTAAATCCGCATTTTTTCATAGCCAAAGTTTCAAGAATAAAACTTAAGCACTCCTTTTTAAAGTATCAATCTTTAATATTGTTGCTGCATTAAGTAATGCTGCCTGCGTTTTTTCCCACCCAAGGCATCCATCTGTAATCGATTGACCATAGGTCATATCACATGAAATCTTCTGATTTCCATCAACTAAATGACTTTCTAGCATTACTCCACGTACATGAGTCAGACGACGTTCAAGGATAATTTGCTGTAAAATTTCAGGTTGACGCAATGGATCTTTAGCGCTATTACCATGACTACAATCAATTACAAGTGCTGGTAAATTTCCAGAAATTTTCGAACGAATTTTTTCTATTGATTGCAAGTCATAATTCGGACCATGATTGGCACCACGTAAAATCAGATGCGGGTAAGGGTTGCCTTGACTCTGTAAAATACTAGGTAAGCCTTGCTGATTCATTCCCAAAAACTGATGCTGTTTTGATGCAGACTGGATCGCATCTAATGCAATCTGGATCGAACCATCAGTACCATTTTTAAAGCCAATGCTGTAAGGCATATAGCTTGAAATTTCACGATGAATTTGCGATTCACTAGTACGTGCTCCGATTGCACCCCATGCGAGTAAATCATCAAAATATGCTGTCGCCATTGGACTTAAAATCTCACTGGCAATCGGTAGCCCCAGTTCAATAATATCTAAATAAAGCTTACGTGATTTTTCCAGACCTAATTGTAAATTTGAAGACTGATCAAGATCAGGGTCATACATATACCCTTTCCAACCTACTGTAGTTCTTGGTTTTTCAATATACGCCCGCATTACTAAAAAGATTTGGTCTGAAATTTTATCTTGTAATTCTTTTAAATTTTTTGCGTATTCAAGTGCGGCATCATGATCATGAATTGAACATGGGCCAATAATCACTAAAAGGCGTGGATCAGTTCCTGATAAAATATTTTGTATAGTTTCTCTATGCGATTTAATCTGACGAGCAAAAGCATGATTCAAAGGGAGAGTTTGTTTTAATTCACAAGGTAAACTTAAAATCGTTTCATTTGATTTTATTTGATTTAAGGCATTATTTAAACTATTCATTGGTTCATCCTTTGGACTTTTAATCAGTCCGATCTCTTATTTGAGCTTATGGGGGGTATTCGATTGCAAGGCTTGAGTCATGAACTGACTAAAGTAAAACCAATATGTGTTGCTAAAATATGAATAAGTTACAAAGTTCATTTTAATCTCCAAAATATTTTATAAAGCATAAAAAAACCTGATCAGGGTTGCCGATCAGGTTCTTGAGTTTGATGGGCAACCATTTTTTTGCCCAAACGCGTTTAGGCAACTATTTAAAAAATTGCCAAAAGTAATATGCGTTTACGATCATTGGTTGCTTTAACATCTTTATATCAAAAAATAATTCATTGCCAATAACAATACGCTCAGTTTTTAAAGATGACAAGTTATTTTTAATAAATAATTTATTTCGTGATATTTGTTCAATAAATCGCTCATTATGCAACTCGATATTTATTGATGTATCACACGATTATAAGCAGCTAATACTGCCTCATGCATACTCTCTGACATTGTAGGATGAGGAATGATTGTCTGTATCAGCTCGTGTTCAGTTGTTTCTAATGTCTGTGCAAATGCATAACCGTTGATCATTTCAGTAACTTCATCACCGATCATATGTGCACCAAGTAATTCACCACTTGTTTCATCAAAAATAACCTTGATAAAACCAGCTGTAGCTCCCATTGCTATAGCTTTGCCATTTGCAGCAAAAGGAAATTTTCCAACTTTAAATTTTTTACCTGATTCCCAAGCTTGAGTTTCTGTATATCCTAAACTTGCAACTTGTGGATGACTATAAGTACATGCTGCAATTTTTTTAGGATCTAATGCATGAGTCTCCAATCCCATGATCTTTTCAACACATAAAATTCCTTCATGACTGGCTTTATGTGCTAGCCATGGTGGACCCGCAAGGTCACCAATCGCATAAACATTAGGTTCTGCTGTTTGGCAAAACTCATCTGTAATGACATGACCACGATCTAGCTTGATTTTGGTATTCTCTAAACCTAAATTTTCCGAATTTGCAGAAATACCAACCGATAAAAGCACGGTCTCAGTCCTTATTTTTTCTGAAGACAGGCCTTCTAATGTTAATTCAACATGATCATGTACAATTTTATGATGAGAAATTTTGCATCCAGTAAATATTGTAATACCCGATTTTTTGAGTTCGATTTCAATACTTTTAGAAATATCCTCATCTTCCTGTGGCAAAACGCGATCAGCCAATTCAATTACAGTAACTTTTGTACCCAGTGCTTGATAGAAACAGGCAAATTCAATGCCTATAGCACCTGCTCCAACGATGACCAAGCTTTTTGGAATGTTCTTTGGGACTAAAGCTTCCCTATAGCTCCAAAAATATTTTCCATCTACTTGCATATTTGGGATAGCCTTGGCTCTAGCTCCTGTCGCCAAAATGATATGTTTTGCAGATATAGTCTGCTGGTTGATTTGTGTCTTGAGTGTGAGTTTACCATGACCTAAAAGCCGGGCTTCTGCATGAAAAACAGTCACTTTATTTTTCTTGAGTAGTCCTTGTACACCTTGTTGTAACTTTTTAGAAACTTCTCTTGATCTAACAACAATTTTATCTAAATCAATTTTTGCTTCATCAACAGTAATTCCAAAATCTTCAGCACTTTTAACCAAGCGAAATACATCAGCACTTCGCAGCATAGCCTTCGTAGGAATACAGCCCCAATTCAGGCATATTCCACCAAGTTCGGCTTTTTCAATCAAGCCCGTTTTCATTCCTAATTGGCTGGCACGGATAGCAGCCACATAACCACCTGGACCACCGCCAATAACAACTAAATCAAAATGTTGATCATTCATTATCAATACTCTTTCAGATCAAAAGTTTCAATGGTTGCTCAATGAGCGTTTGGAAAGTCTTTAACCATTGAGCAGCAATTGCTCCATCAACAATTCGATGATCAACAGATAAGCTACATCGCATTACAGAAGCAATCTGGATGTTGTCATCAACAACCACAGGTTTTTTCTGAATTGTCCCTACTGCTAAAATTCCAGACTGAGGTGGGTTAATAATTGCATTGAAATCAGATACTCCATACATCCCTAAGTTACTAATACTGAAACTCCCACCTTGATATTGATCAGGAGCTAACTTTCCATCACGAGCAAGTTCAGCCAATTCAGTTATTTCAGAATGAATAACGGACAATGATTTGATTTCTGCATTCTTTAATACAGGTGTGATTAAACCTTTTTCAGTTGCTACAGCAATACTGATATCGACATTGTGATACTGATGAATCGCAGTTTCTGCCCAACGTGCGTTCATTTCTGGCACTTGTTGTAATGCTAAAGCAACTGCTTTAACTACAATATCATTCACTGAAATTTTCTCATCTGAAACAGCATTGATTTGTTGACGTAATTCAAGTAACGCATCTACCTGACATTCGACATTTAAGTAAAAATGTGGAACATTTGTTTTACTTTCAGTTAAACGACGGGCGATGGTTTTTCGCATCGAACTAAGTGGAATTTCATCGTAGGCAACAGGATTATCTCTAATATCCATGGATAATGGATCGGAATATGATTCTGCCTGCTTGGTGGTATGATTAGACAAAGCGATTTCTATATCCCTTTTGACTATGCGTCCTCTAGGTCCACTGCCCGATAAAGTCGTTAAATCCAGTTGTTTCTGTTTTGCTAAACGTTTTGCTAACGGTGATGCAAAAATACGTTCTGATTTTTCTGTATAAGTCGATTGTTCTTTATTTTCAGTCAACTGTTGAACTGAATTTTGAGTATTTTTAATCTCTTGAATTATTTCTGGCTGGGCAGCCGTTGTTAGTACTTCATTTCCATCACCATTAAGTTGAGCAATTGCAGTGCCTACCTCTACTTCTATACCTTCATTAATCATTAATTGACTAATAATAGTATCTTCTTCTGCTGTTAACTCTATAACTGCTTTATCAGTTTCTACCTCAGCAATAGCTTGCCCTGCTGCTATATGATCACCGGCTTTCACCAGCCATTTATTAATTGTTGCATGTGTTGTATTTGCCAATATTTCTGGCATATATAATAATTTTGACATTGGAGCATCCTTTACTATAAATAAAAATGATCTAAATCTATAGATAGTTTCATACAGGCTCTCCTTTATCCCGCATTATGTTTTTTAATCCCTCTATTACATTGCTTTTTTTGGCTATAGCAGCTGCCTCTAATACCTTTGAAACACTAGGCGCTGCTTCAGCACCATGTACACGTTGAATAGGCTGATCTAACCAATCAAAATAACGACGTTGCAGTTCGTCTGCCAACCATGCTCCGTAAGATGTTCCTTGAGTTCCTTGCTCTACAATTAAAACATTATTGGTTTTACGAATACTTGACTCGATGGTTTCCCAATCCAGGCTTGCCCTATCCAGGAAACGTAAATCAATCACTTCCGCATCAATTCCTGTTTCTTCAACTGCTTCAAGACTGGTTTTTACCATGGACAGGTATGTAAGCACTGTTAGCTCATTACCTTCACGACGAATGGAAGCTTTACCAAACGGAATTTGATAATCTAGATTATCCTCAGGGATTTCACCACTTTGATTATATAAATCAACATGTTCAATCACTATTACTGGATCTTTACATTGCAAAGCAAAATTCATTAATCCGATATAATCAAATGGTGTCGATGGAGCAACAATTCTCCAGCCTGGATTGGTTGCAAAAATACCAGCAGGCTCCATTGAATGTTGCGATCCATAACCCGTTCCTGTCCCTGCTTTAGAACGTAGCACTAATGGTACATTGACCTGATTACCAAACATGTGACGTGCTTTACCGATCTGATTAAAGAGCTGATCTGCAGCAACCCACATGAAATCAGCATACATATATTCCACTACAGGCTTAAACCGCTCATCAATGGCAATACCACAACCTAATCCTGTAAAAGCATTTTCACTGATTGGTGTTCCTAGAATACGGTCAGGATATTTATCTTTTAATCCTTTAGTTGCTCCATTTGTTCCACCTTTTAAACGATGAATATCTTCTCCCATTACTACAATACTATTATCAAGTTCCATGCGGCGATCCATTACACTTGCGACCGCATCGATAAACTTACGTTTTACTTTAGCTAAGGTATAAGTCGATTCTTCAAAAGTTTGCGCACCTTCTAGTTCTTTTAAATCCCCTCTGATTCCAACATTTACAAAATCCTCTGAAGGCCATAAATCATCGCGAATTTTACGTTTCCCACCCTCGATTGTTTCAGTTAATCGTGATGTAATTTGAGTCATTATTGACAAACTTCTTTCACGTAACTGTTTTAGCTGTTCCTCAGTCGCCAAACCTCTAGCCATAAGATGTTTTTCGATCTGTAAAATTGAATCACGCTTTTTCCACTCTTCTTCCTCTTCCTTGCTGCGATAACCAAATACGCTACCAGGATATGGACCATTTTGATGCAGATAACGATATACATCTGCTTCAATAATTGTTGGACCTTTTCCACTACGCATATGTGCCAGAGCTTCTTGAGTTGCCAGATGAACTGCCAAAGGATCCATGCCATCAACCTTCCAACTGGTAATATTAAACCCAGCACCTCGGGCTGAAAGACGAGGTTCTGCTGTTGATTCAGCTAGTGTCGTTGAGATTGCATACTGATTGTTTTCAATAAAAAAACATACAGGTAATTGCCAGGCAGCAGCCAAGTTCATACTTTCTAATACTGAACCTATATTGGTTGCACCATCTCCAAAATAGGTAATCGAAACAGCATCAGTTCCAGCATGCTTTTGTGCCCATGCAGCACCAGCAGCCATAGGTACTCCTCCACCTACGATTGCATTTGTACCCATTGCACCAGCTTCAATCCATTGTAAATGCATTGAACCACCACGCCCTTTACAAAAGCCTTGTGCCAATCCCAGAATTTCAGCCAATGTTCGTTGCAGAGCATTCTCTAAATCCTCTCCAAATTCATCATTTATACGAATACCATCTGGACGTAAATAACTGAATACTTTGGCTAGAAACTGATGATGTCCACGATGTGATCCATTGACTTTATCTTGAGCTGTGAGTGTAATGATCGAACCCACAGCTCCACCTTCCTGTCCAATACTGGAATGGGCTGGTCCATGAACTAAACCTTCGGCAGCAAGTTCCAAGACTTTTTCTTCAAATGCACGAATAAGATTGAGCTGAACTAGCATGCTTTCTAATAATCCAGCATCAGCGTTATTCCAATCTTCATCCGTTGTTTTAAGTTCAAACCAAGTATTATTGGGGTTTAACTTAATCTTATCTGTCATTTTGTTCATCCCTTACAAACTATTTGACTGAATTAACCTAATAAATTTTTTTTAATTTAATAAGTTAATA